>JAFYUT010000080.1 GCA_017549485.1 Akkermansia sp. | reverse complement strand
TGGGGTTGGCGCCACGCTTGTTGGCGGGCGATAGCGCGGCGTTGCTCTCCCTGTTGCGCCCGCTTAAACAGGTGGCGGCTCAAAATGATTTTTTGGCAGAGCTTATTAATTCTCAAGCGGTGTATAAGCCTTGCAGTTGGGGGGCGCGGCAGGCCTATCGTTTTTTGGAAGCCATGCCCCTGCTGGAGTCTGTGGGTATTGAAACCCGCATGGTGAATTTATGGAAAAGTCGCCCGCCTCGCGTAGAGCTGGAGGTGCAGCTGGACACCGCAGAGGGCGGAGGTAATGGCAAGGCTGATTCCTCCCCCTCTATCAACATCAATTCTCTGTTGCGCTTTTATCCCCGCGTGGTGTTGGGGGATTATCAACTGACGGATGCGGAGCTGGAGCAGTTGCTGGCCATGGAGGAGGATGGTTTAGTGCGATTCAGAGGAGAATGGGTGCGGCTGGACCGCGAGAAGCTTCAAAAGTTGCTCGATAACTGGCGGCAGGCGGCGCGCATGGCTGCCGGTGGCATACCGCTGCTGGTAGGGTTGCGCTATCTGTTGGGTAAACGCAGCGACGCCTTGCCGGATTTGCCGCCGGAGGAGGATGGTATGCGCTTAGCTCTCAGCGCGAGGTTGGCACTGGCGCTTTCGAATTTACATTTCGGGCAGGAGGAGCCACAACTATCCCCGCTGTTGGAGGGGACGCTGCGCCACTACCAACGAGACGGCGTACGCTTTCTGCTTAATGTGACAGAGTCCGGGTTCGGGGCATGCTTGGCAGATGATATGGGCTTAGGCAAAACTCTGCAGGTTATCAGTTGGCTGGTGCACTTGAGCCGCCGCGGGGTGGTGGGCGAGGGGAAAGGTTGTGCGCTTATTGTGGCGCCTGCCTCATTGCTTACCAACTGGCAGGATGAGCTGAGACGCTTTGCTCCGGAGTTGCGTGTGGTGTTGCTGCATCCTTATGCTTTGGGGCGTACGGATGAAAATTATCTGCGCACTAACCCCGCATGGCTGATGCGCCATGCGCATGTAGCGCTCACTACTTACGGCATTGCTACTCGCAATGAGCTTTTATCCCATACGGAGTATCCGGCTTTGATTTTGGATGAAGCGCAGGCTATTAAAAATGCCGACTCTCAACGGGCGTTGGCCATCGGGCGCCTGAGCAGCCCGCGCCGTGTTGCTATTACGGGTACCCCTGTGGAAAACTCATTGGCGGAGTTACGTAGCCTGTTTGAGTTTCTGAATCCCGGCTTATTGGGGAGTGAAAAAGAGTATAATGCCATGGTGCGAGATATGGGGAGCGACTATACCCCATTGCGCCGTTTGGTGCGCCCCTTTATGCTGCGCCGCCTTAAGAGTGACCCCGCACTGCTGCCCGAGCTGCCGCCCAAGACGGAACAAGCGGCTTATTGTCTGCTTACCCCCGAGCAGGCACGCTTGTATGCGCACGAGGTGGAAAATCTGCGAGCCATTATGGCCGAGCCTGATCCCAAAGTACGCCTCACGCTGGTACTGCCCATTCTCGGTAGGCTCAAGCAAATCTGCAATCATCCCGCGCAATATGTGGGTGAAACGTGGTTTGAGCCTGAGCAGAGCGGTAAGTTTACCCGCTTGGGCTATTTGGCACGTCAGATAGCAGCCGCAGGAGATTGCTGTTTGGTGTTTACTCAATACCGCAGCATGATTGAGCCCTTACATGATTTTTTGGTTGATATTTTCGGGGCTCCCGGGCTTATGCTGCACGGCGGTACCCCCATTGGTGAGCGTAAACGCTTGGTGGAGCAATTTCAGGCATCGGGTGGCCCGCGTTTCTTCGTGCTTTCTCTCAAAGCCGCGGGTACGGGGCTTACTCTCACGCGTGCCCGCCATGTTATCCACTTTGACCGCTGGTGGAACCCGGCCGTGGAGAATCAAGCCAGTGACCGCGCATACCGCATCGGGCAGCAGAATCCGGTGGTGATTCATCCGTTGATTTGTCGTGGGACGATTGAAGAGAATATACACAATATGCTCACACGCAAGAGCAACATGGCTGATTCGTTGCTCAGCGGTGGCCTGGAGAAGCTTTTGCTGCACCTCAGCAGTGAGGAGCTTTTGGCCTTGGTTTGCCCACAGGGATAGTATGTTACACCAAAAGAAAAAGTCGCACTGCCGTGGGGCAATGCGACTTTTTTGATGAAGAGTTTTGTAAACCTTAGGCCTGCTGCTGGTCTACCTGCACAAGGCGAAGGGGAGTGCGGGAGATGAGCTCGCCGTCGAGAGTTAC
Organism: Akkermansia sp.; assembly: GCA_017549485.1. Classification (GTDB taxonomy): domain Bacteria; phylum Verrucomicrobiota; class Verrucomicrobiia; order Verrucomicrobiales; family Akkermansiaceae; genus Akkermansia. Next base: position 27,318 of record JAFYUT010000080.1, on the reverse strand, counting down.
GTCTACGGAGTAGTTGCCGGACTTCTCGAACTTGAGACCCTGGAAGTTCATGATAAGGTTGCGGGTGAAGAAGGAAACACCTTCGGGAAGAGCCACCTTGAGGTCGCCAACGATGGGCATGCGCTCGGGGTCGAGGGCAACACCGTCCTCGTCAACAATGGCGATACCGAGCTTGTGGTCACCCTGATCCTCGGGCATCATGCAAAGGCGAAGAGCCAGAGCGCAGGCGGGGTGAATTACGGGGAACTGGCGGGCGAAGAGAGTATCAAAGGCGCCTTGTACGCAAAGCTTGCCCTGATAGTCGGCGGCGTAGTCGCAGAGTACTGCTACTTGAATATCCATAATATGTTGTGTAATTAGATTGTTGAAAAGAGGCTCCGCCGCTTGTTGTGTACGCGGGAGAGATAACACTCCGATTTATAGCAGAAAATCCCCTGATTGCAAGTTAAAAGTACTTGTGTTTTGTCATGCTGACAAAAGTAATTATTTAAGTACTTTGCCAATGTCTCTGTGGGCGGCAATAAAGACGGGTATGGCTGAGATGAAAATGCAGATAAGCAGGGTGATGCCGATGAGTTGAATCTCGGTGGCGATTTCTTGCAGGCCGATGCTGTAGTTGCCAAGCTTAAGTAATTGCGTGACAATGAATTCTTGAGCCTGCATGAAAGTGTAAAGCGCCGCTGCAGCAGAACCGAATACGAGTAGTAGATTCTCGACGATGAACGCACTTACCAGCAAAATGGGGCGTATGCCGAAACTCTTCATCAGGGTATAAATATACTCATTTTGGCGGTATTCTATGCCGGCTAACGCTGTAAGCAGGATGCCCACGATGATGCTGATACCCAAACAGAAGGCAATGCGGCATTGCATTTGTTTGCTCAGTGCGTCTTCCAACTGTTTGAAAATAGCCGCAGCTGATATGATATTGGCTTGTTTGCCCTCCAGTTTCATGTAGGTGCGGAAGTATTGCTCCACTTTTTGGGCATCTCGGGCAGAGGTGATGTCGGTAAGCTTCAGAATCAGAGTAGGAGCCCCGCGTGAAATGTCTACACCATAGGGGAGGGCATCCGGTTGCACCAACAGCGCACGGTGAGAAATAAGACGGTTGAGCAAATGCCCTTGAGGCAGTTTGAATGCCACGGCTGCATGGTTTTCTTTATTAACGCTTACGGTGGTAGGGCCTAATGGGTATTTATGCCGTGCGTTAATGAGTATGGTGGGTAGCCCGTTTTTATTCATGAGCGGCAGCATTTGTGCCGTGTGCTGAAAGTCATACGTATAGATAGGCATGCTGCCGGATTCCGTGGAGGCAGAGCCGAGGGTGATGAGCGAAAGGGCCTCGGCATTCAGAATCTCTTTAAGCTCGGATGCTCGGGGAAAAACCGTGGGGGAATCTCCGCCGGAGAGGGCCGAGACAATGACGGTATCCCCCCCGTTTTTTACGATTTTATCGGTAATGATTTTGGCTGATATCGCATAGCTACCCATGCCTGCCAATGCAGCCAAGGTGAGAAAGAAAACCACCAGCACACGCGCCAAAGGGCTGGAGAGTCTTGCCAGCCAACGGTGCAGGGTATCTTTAGCGAGATACAGGACTGTCAAAATCAATGATTTCATCTGCCAAGTCGAAAAGGCGGCTATCGTGTGTGCTGATAATGCAGATGCGTTTGGCGGCATCTTGCATAATGAGTTTTTTGATGATATCGGTGTTGGTGTCGTCCAGCCCGGAGGTAGGCTCATCGAGCAACACAGTGGGGGCATTTTTCATGAGCGTGCGGGCCAATGCTGCTCGTTGTGCCTGCCCGCCCGAGAGCTTATCTGCCCTGCGGTGGCGCAGCTCTTGCAATCCTAAATCCGTGAGCAGGTGCTCGAAACGCGGCTTCCATTCTTTTTTGGGCAATACCGACATTTCTGCCGCGAGCCTGAGATTGCGCTCCACGCTCATAAGGGGCAGCAGGTTGATGCCTTGGAACATGTAGGCGACATCCGTACGGTGATATCGGCGGCTTGTCACTTTGCGCCCTGTGGGGGTGCAGATGTTGCCGTTATCGGCCTTGAGGTAGCCGGCCAGCAATTTGAGCAACGTGGTTTTACCGGAGCCGGAATAGCCTTTCAGGATGGTAATGCCGGGGCGGAACGTGTGCGTGAAGTCCGTAATGACGGGGGCATGCCGGTTATAGGCAAAACACAGGCTCTTACAGCTCAGTTCCATGGGCCGATGTTGAAATGTGGATTACTGCTTTTTGGTAAGTACCAGCTCACGGGTGCCGATAATGACGATGGAGTGGTCCGGGTAGGCTAATTCTACCAGCTGCGCCCAGTCATCACAATCAGCTGCTTGGGGGTGCGTAGCCAGTTGGGCTTTGCTTACCCGCAACACCTCTCCCTCTACCTCATATTTCAGAGTTGCGGTGTAGCGGCTGCCCAGCATGCGGTGAGCCGTGGCGTGGTCTTCTTGCGGTATGCGGAAGTAGTAGATGAGCGCATCCCCGCTGCCGGCGCGCTCTATCATACGGCGTGCAAAGGTGCCTTGCAGTGTCTTACCCTCGGGCAGGGCAATGCTTACGCTGAATTTATCTTCGCTGAGTAGGGAGTTTTCTCCGTCAACGAGGGAGATGGTAATGTAGTAGGCCGAATCATCACATGCCGTGGCAAAGGTGCGCATGTTGTTTTCCGGCAGTTTAAATCCTTGCTCGCGCTCCTGTGGGTTCTCCGGCAGGGGTACATTGTATTGCAGTTGCCCGGTGAAAGGCATGCGCACGGTGAGCGGGTCGTGCTTGAGATCGAACTCGCGTTGTTTGCGGCGTTCCAGCGTGTTAAGCTCGCGCTGTAATAACTCTATGCGGGCATCGATATCTTTGAGCGATTCCGGGGTAGGGGCATTGTCATTCCCTTTGAAATCGGTATTGTAGCGGCGCTCTCCCTCGCTCAGGGAGAGGTAGAATGAGACTTGGCGGCGCTGGGCTTCCAGCTTCCGCATTTCATCTTGTTTGGTGATGCGCTCGCGAGCAAGTCCCAGCTCCATGTCCTCGCGGTCGTGCTCGGTTTGCTCTTTGTTGATAATGGCAATAATGCTGTCTTTTTCCAAACGTTTTCCGGCCTCAGCCAAATCCGTAATGAGCCCGTTTTCTTTCAGGTGGATTTCGCTGATTTGCTCCGGTACGATTTTGGCGGGATATTTGCCGACAACAATGGACTCACCGGCTGCGGTGTATGCAGCGGTGAGTCCGCAAATAAGGCTGATGCTCAGGTGGCGCATCGCTGGTTGAAAGTTACATGGGGAAACCGAGCCCGCCCGTTACCTTTCGCATTTCTGCCTCGGCCATGTTCTTGGCGCCGTTGAGGGCATCTTGCACAGCTTTGAGCACCAGAGAAGAGAGGAACTCGGCGTCATCGGGGTCTACCACCGCAGGGTCAATGCTCAGTGCGGTAATCATGCCGGTGCCGTCAGCCGTGGCTTTGATTTTGCCGCCTGCGGCCTCAGCTACATAGCTGCGTTCTGCGAGTTGGGCCTGCGCCTTGGCCATGTTGGCTTGCATGGCCTGAGCCTGTTTCATGAGTTTTTGCAGATTCATGGTATGTGTAATCAGTTTTTGATGAGAGTTGCGTGGAAGGTTTTGAGCGCCATCTCAATGAGCGGGTCATTGTAGAACTCCTCCTCTGTGGGTTTGAGTGAAGGCGGGGCTGCCTTTTTCTCTGCCTCGGTTGCCACTTGTTTGGGGGCTTCTTTCTGCACCGGCTTGGGGGCGGGAGCAGGGGCTACCTCTTCAAACTTGGGCGGGGGCAGAATCTCTACGGGAGTGGGGGCGGCCACGGTAGCATCATGCACAATACGCAGGGAGATGCTGCGGCCGCAGCGCTGCTGCGCTTGCTCATTGAGTACGCTCATGATGCTTTCACTCAGCAAAGCATCGCGTGTGTTAACGTCCTCAGGGTGAATGGCGATAGTCAGTAAGCCTTCGTCATCTTGTATGAACATGGTTTGCCCTACCATGCTGCCGCTGATAGGGGAGGCCTCGCAGGCAGTTGCCAGCATGGCATCCCAGTCTTCGGGGGTTACGGGGCGTTCTGTTGCCACAGTTTCTTGCGGTACATCTGCCGGTACGTCAAAAAGGGGGGGCGGGTCGTCCAGTTGCTCCAAACCGGGGGGCATGGTAACATTCTCCAGCACCGGCGAGGGCTCCGGGGCGGGGGCCGGTTGGGGCTCTGCCACAGGTGCCGGTACGGGGGCAGGTGCGGGCTGCGGAGCCGGTGTCGGCTGCACAGGGGCTGCAGCAGGTACAGCTTGTTGTGCCGTGCATACGGCCGGCAGGGGGACTGTGGCTATGGGGGTATCAGGCAGGGGGGCGCCGTTGAGCGCACGAATGATGTCGCTGATGTTGGCTTCTGCCAGAGAGTGTACGGCTTGTATGAGCCCCATCTCCAAATACAGGCGCTTGTTGCTGCTGTGGCGCATTTGCTCCTCTGCGCGAGAGAGTACCTCCATCAGGCGGATAATCTTGTCGGTGGGGGTACGCTCCAGCAGGGTATTGAGGGTGTCTCGCCACTGCTCGGGAATGCCGGCCGAGGCCTCTTGCGGGGCCACCTTGGTGATGAGCAGCTCTCTCACGGCTCCCATCAGTTCGGCCAGTAATTGGCCCATGTCTCGCCCGGCTTCGGCCAACTCGTGCACCAAATGCAGCAGACTCGGTAACTGGCGGTCAAGTATGTATACCAAGGCCTTGGCTACGGTCTCTCGCCCTGTTACACCGAAAATATCGTTAACGTTCTGCTCATCAATGTGGTTGCCGCAGAATGAAACCAGCTGGTCAAGCATGGATTGGGCGTCTCGCATACCGCCCTCAGCCACCGTGGCAATGGCATACGCTGCACTTTGGGTGAGGGTAACTCCCTCATTGGCTGCTATGTTTACCAAGTGGTTGGCAATGATGTCTGTCGGTATCGGGCGCAGGTCAAAGCGCTGGCAACGGGAGAGAATGGTAGGCAATATTTTGTGAGGCTCTGTCGTGGCAAAGATGAACATCACATGGGGCGGCGGCTCCTCCAGCGTTTTAAGCAGAGCATTGAAGGATTCTTTGGTGAGCATGTGCACCTCGTCAATATACACAATGCGGTAGCTGCCGCTTGAGGGGGCAAACTGCACGTAGTCGCGCAGGTCTCGTATGTTGTCGATACCGCGGTTTGAGGCGCCGTCAATCTCCTGTACATCCAGATTGCGACCCTCGGCAATTTCTCGGCATACCTCCTCATCCGGGTCAAAATCCACCTTGGGCCCGCCGCTGCAATTGAGGGCTTTTGCAAAAATACGTGCGGTGGAGGTTTTGCCGGTGCCGCGAGGCCCCACAAACAGATACGCATGTGCCAGGCGCTTCTGCTCTATTGCATTGCACAGCGTACGTACCACGTGATCCTGCCCCAGCACATCCTTAAACGTGCGCGGCCTGTATTTTCTGGCAAAAACCTGATAACTCACGCACCTATTCTACCCTATTCTCTACGCCCCCGCAAGGTTAAAATCGGGTACATACTAAAACCGGTCGGGAATATGACAAAAGCCTTGGTTGGTAGTTGAATTTTGTTATAAAAATTTAATTTTTTATTAAAAACAATGTAGAAAACGGTATTTTATTGCGTTCTGAGGGGTAGAAAAGGGTGCAGCTCGCGCGCCCGAGGTAGATTTTACACATAAGCAAGCTTGACAAAACATAAAGGAAAGGAGTAAGATTCAGACGTGAATACATACTTGAAATGGGGTATAGGAGCAGCTATCTGCGGTGGCGCAGTAGCCGGCTGGTATTATTGTTCGGATTCCGGTGAGGAGGTTGTTAATTTTCGCACGGCCAAGGTTGCCACGGGTGATTTTGTGGTGAAAGTGCAGGCTACGGGTACTTTGGAGCCTGTAGAGCTTGTGGATGTAGGTGCCCAGGTAACGGGTGAGATTTTGGAGTTCGGTACGGATGTGAATGGCAACCGTATTGACTACGGCAGTGAGGTGAAGAAAGACCAGCTGCTGGCTCGTATTGATGACGAATTGGTGAAACTTGCCGTAGAACGAGCCGAGGCCAGTGTGAAACAGGCAGAAGCCAGCGTGAAACAGGCAGAGGCTAATGTGGCTCAGGCTACCGTGAACAAACATAAGGCCGACCGTGACTTGGAGCGTGCCAAGAAACTCGGTGTGGGTGAGGCTCTCTCCCAAATGGATTATGACCAGTATGTCACCTCTGCCGAAAATGCCGAGGCTCAGCTTACCAGTGCTCTGGCTCAGGTAGATACCTCCAAGGCCCAACTGGAGAGTGCCAAGGTGCAGCTCAAGAGTGAGCAGCGTAATGAGAAGTACACCCGCATTACCTCCCCGGTGGATGGTACCGTGGTGGTGCGCCAAGTGAACGTGGGCCAAACCGTGGTGAGCAGCATGAATGCCAGCACCCTCTTCCTCGTGGCCCGAGACCTGAGCAAGATGCAGATTTGGACGAGTGTGAACGAGGCTGATATTGCCAAGGTGATGCCCGGACAAGAGGTGCGTTATACGGTGGATGCTTTGCCCAATGAAACCTTTACCGGTACGGTGAACAAGATTCGCCCCAATGCAACCATGTCTTCCAACGTGGTGACGTATATTGTGGAGGTGGATATCGATAACCCGGAGCGCAAGCTGTTGCCCTACATGAGTGCTAATGCAAACTTTATCGTTAAGGAAACGAAGAATTGCTTGCTGGTGCAGGATGCCGCTTTTGACTTTATGCCGCAGGAGAAATATGTAGCTCCCGCTGCCGTGGATGCTCTCAAGAAGGGCCCCCGCCGCCCGCGCCGACCCGAAGGTGCAGAGGAGGGCAGTGCCCCTGAGCCGCCCGCTATGGATGAGCAGTTTACCCCGGCTCGTTTGTGGAAGGTGAATGCCGACAACTTGTTGGAGCCCGTCATGGTATTGCGCGGCGAGAGCGATGGTACCCGCAGTATGGTGAAACCCATGCCCGGCGAAACGCTTGAGGAAGGTGCAGAGTTTGTGACAGGTGTCATCGTGCAAATGCCCAAGGCTGCCGCAGGCCCCTCCAAAGAGGGTAACAGCCCCTTCGGCATGAAACGCCCTGAGCGTCGTGAACGTGGTACCGGTGGTGCTGCCGCTAAGCCCGGCCAGAGTGCCGGTGCCGGTCGCCAAGGCCCGCCCATGTAATCCCGCTGTAATTTCAACCTGATTTTTCGTTGTGATAGAACTTAAAAATATCACCAAGGTGTACCACCTGGGGGAAATTGACTTGCCCGTGCTCAAGGGGATATCCCTGCGCATTGAGGATGGCGAGTTCGTTTCTCTCACGGGGGCATCGGGTTCCGGTAAATCCACGCTCATGAACTTGCTGGGTTGTTTGGATCACCCCAGTGGTGGTGAGTATTGGATTGACGGCAAGAATGTAGCCGGCTTGAACGCCAACCAGCGTGCCCGCCTGCGCAATCAGCGCATCGGGTTCGTGTTCCAGAACTTCAACCTCTTGCCGCGAACCTCGGCATTGGAGAACGTGATGATGCCTGCTTATTACGCGCATCCCTCCCGCAGCACTAAAGAGATTCGCAAGCGTGCGCTTGAGCTTATAGACTTGGTGGGGCTTACGGACCGCATGCACCACACGCCCGCTCAGCTTTCCGGAGGTCAGCAGCAGCGCGTGGCCATTGCTCGCTCGCTCATCAATAATCCCGGTATTTTGTTGGCTGACGAGCCCACGGGTAACTTGGACTCCACCACCTCCGTGGAGGTCATGAACATGTTCCGAGACCTGAATCGCAAGCAGGGGATTACCGTTATCATTGTAACGCACGACCCCAAAACCGCAGCCTTTACCGACCGCGCCATCAACATGTGCGACGGCCTCATCCTCGAAGGCGTATCAGATGAACTCTCAGCCACGCTCAGTAAATGAAACTCTCAACCTTATTTCTGACCTGTCTCAGCGGGTTGGTGCGTAACCCCATGCGCGCCGCTCTTACCGTGCTGGGTATCGTTATCGGTATTGCGGCCGTGGTGGCTATTATGGAGATTGGCGAAGGCTCTAAAAAACAGGTGGCCGATAAGTTTGCCTCCATGGGTACCAATGTGATTAACATCAACGGTGCTTCTGTCAGCACGGCAGGTGTTAACACAGGTATGGGTGGGCGCGCTTCTCTGTACCCGGCAGATGCTGATGCGCTCATGAAAGAGTGCCCGGATTTTGTGAAAGCCGCCTCTCCCGTGGTGCGTGCCAGTGGCCAAGTGATTGTGGGCAATCAGAACTGGAGCCCCAAGTCCATTATGGGTGGTAATGAGCATTACCTCTCCATTGAGGGCTGGAAAGTAGCTAAAGGTAATGCCTTTAATAAAAAGCAGGTGGAGGAAGCCGCCCGCGTGTGCCTTATCGGTAACACCATTGCCAATGAGCTTTATGCCGGGGTGGATCCCATAGGCCAAGATATCCGCATTAAAGATGTGGTGTTCACCGTCATCGGTGTGCTTGAGGCCAAAGGCGCTGACGGCATGGGTAATGACCAAGACGATTGCATCATCTTGCCGTGGACCGGCATCCGCACGCGTTTGATGGGTGCCAGCGGTTCTGCAACCATTACCAAGGGTGGCGCTGCCAATGCGGCATCGGTGTCATCTACCTCCACGTTCTCTACATCAGCCATCAATTTTTATCCCGGGTGTGATATTCAGCCTTACACGAATGCCCCGCACCCGTTGCGCACGCGCACGGTGGACTCAATCTCCGTACAGGTGCATGATGGCAAGGAGCCCACGGCTGCCATGGATGCCATGACCCCCATTCTGCGCCGTCAGCATGATTTGGAGCCCGGCGTGCTGGATGACTTCACCATGCGCGACCGCTCTCAGTTCGTGAAAATGATGACGGAGACTACCTCTACCATCAGCAGCTTGTTGGTGGCAGTGGCCATGATTTCTCTTGTAGTAGGCGGTGTGGGTATCATGAACATCATGATGGTGTCCGTCACCGAGCGTACGCGTGAAATCGGTTTGCGTATGGCTGTGGGTGCCCGCCCCTTGGATATCATGTTGCAGTTCTTGCTGGAGTCTATCTTGCTGTGCACCATCGGCGGTATCATCGGTATCGGTGTGGGGCGCACGGCCTCCGTCTTCGTGAGTGAGAAGATGGGCTGGCCCACGGCATCCTCCGTAGAGGCCATGATTTTGTCTGTCTCCGTGGCTGCAGCCATTGGTATCATCTTCGGTTGGTATCCGGCCTGGAAAGCCTCTAAACTTGACCCCATTGATGCTCTGCATCACGAATAATTTAAACACAAAAACAGAATATGAAGAAAACAATTTTTATCGTTACCATAGGAGCCTTGCTCAGCTCATGTCTGCTTGGGCCGAACTTCGGCGGTGCAACGGCTGAATTGCCTGAAACTTGGGTGAACAAGATGCCTCCCTCTACCTCTGAGCATGACCTCACGGCTTGGTGGGCCTCGTTCGGTGATCCGCAGCTGAATCAGTTGATTGAGACGGCGTTTGCCAATAACCCCGATATGGTGAATGCGGCGCTCAATATTGCCAAGGCAGAGTCCGAGCTGCGTGTCAACTATTCCGGGCTCTTCCCCTCCGGTAGTGCCAGTTTCGGTGGTAACAATGGTGGTAATTTTGATACCTCCACCTCACACGGTAAGTGGAACGGCAGCCTCTCTGCCTCGTGGAAGCCCGATGTATGGGGCAAGACTCGCCGCCAGATTGAGGCCAGCATGGCATCATTGGGCTCTACCGTTGCGGCGGCGCATGCCACCCGCACGGCATTGGCCTCATCCGTGGCTACGGCTTATTTTGAGTGGATTTCTGCAAAGGAGAGTTTGCGCATTGCTCAAGAGCAGCTCGTTTTCCAAGAGCGTACTTTTGACATCGTAAGCAAGCGCCAAGGCGTGGGTATGGCCAATCAGCTGGATTTAGAGCAAGCTCGCTCCACCATCCTCTCTACCCGCGCTCAAATCCCCGGGCATGAGGCCACCCTCAAGTCATGCGAGAATGCTCTGGCTATTCTGTTGGGTACTACGGTAGACCAAGTGAAGCTCAAGATGCCTTCCGCATCTACCTACAACAAGATTCCCCGTGTGCCCACCGGCTTGCCCTCAGAGATGCTGCGCCGCCGCCCGGATATTATCCAAGCGGAGTGTAACCTGCATCGCTCTGTTGCCAATATCGGCTCTGCCGTGGCAGATTTGTTCCCCTCTGTCTCGCTTTCCGGTAGCGCCAGTGCCGGTTCGGGGTCGGACTTTGCGCATTTCTTCTCCACTGCCGGGTGGAGCTTGGTTGGCAGTGTGAGCCAGACAATCTTTAACCGCACCGCGCTGAACGAGGCCGTTAACGTGGCTGAGATTTCCGCCAGCTCTGCCGGGCAATCATACCGCAAGACGGTGTTGGCTGCCTTTGCTGAGGTGGAGGAGTGCTTGATTCTGTACGCTCGCCTCACAAATCAGTTGCCGCAGTACGAGGCCTCTGTGGAAGCTAATAAGAAGTCTGCCGAACTCTCCATGCGCTTGTATGAGAACGGGGCTTCCGACTTCCTCAACGTGGCCTCTGCTGAGCGTGCTTGGTTGTCCTCCGAGCTTAACGTTATCTCCACCCGCCAGCAAATCCGCATGGCTCTTGCTCGTCTTTGCACGGCCTTAGGCGGTGGCTGGAAATAAAAATACGGCTACAACGCCTTAATCTGCTCAAGAAAACACAATTTAGCGGGTAGACGCTCGCTAAATTGTGTTTTGTCTTTACAATCTCGTTGAAAATGCTATAATTCACCTAACATGAACACGGAAATTTTACAAAAGGCAGCTAATGAAGCCAGAGGTCTTGCAATTGATGCAATTTTTGACAAGGCATCCGGGCACATGGGTTTGCCGTTGGGCTGTGCAGAAATAGGTGCTGTTCTTTATGGCGAGCTGCTTAATATCAATCCCTCTGAGCCGCGTTGGCTCAATCGTGACCGCTTCGTGCTTTCCGGTGGCCACGGTTCCATGTTCTTGTATGCATGGTTGCACCTGAGTGGATTTAATGTAACCATGGATGACGTTAAGGCTTTCCGTGCTAAGGGCTCTAACACGCCCGGCCACCCTGAGTACCGTTGCTGCCCGGGTGTAGAGTGCACCACAGGTCCGCTGGGTCAGGGTATTGCCAATGCCGTGGGTTTTGCTATCTCTGCCAAGCATGCTGCTGCCCGCTTCAACACACCTGAGCACGAAATCTTCAGCCAGAACGTATACTGCTTGGCAGGTGACGGTTGCATTCAGGAAGGTATCTCCCGCGAGGCTGCTGCTATTGCCGGTTGCCTTAAGTTGGATAACCTCGTGCTGATTTATGATGCCAACGGTATCACGCTTGACGCTCCCATTGAGGTAACTCAGGTGGATGACGTTGCCGCTGCGTTCACAGCCCAGGGCTGGGATGCCGTTACCATTGACGGTAATGACCTGCAGCAGGTTCGCAATGCTCTGCGTGCCGCTCGTTTGGAGAAGAACGGTCGCCCCAAACTCATCATTGCCAAGACTGTTATCGCCAAGGGCGTGCCCGGCTTTGAGGGTACTACCAAGGGCCACGGTGAAGGTGGTGCCAAGCTTTGGGCAGAGGCTCATGCCAACTGGGGCTTGCCCACCGATGAGCGCTACTATGTTTCTGACGAGGTGCGTGCCTATATGGCCTCTGTCAAGGCTGAGCGTGAGGCTTCTTATGAGCAGTGGCGTGAGGTTTACGACGCATGGTGTACCGCCAACCCCGATAAGGTGGTAGAGCTGGCAGACGGTATTGACCTTGCCGCTAACGGTATCAACGCCGACAAGTGCTCCGCTCTCATCCCCACGTTTGCCGAGGGTGCCAAGTTGGCCACTCGTGCCTCCGGTGCAGATGCAGAGAATGCTATTGCCGATGCCTGCCCGGGCTTCCTCTCCACCAGTGCAGACCTGTTCTCCTCCAACAAGAATTACCTCAAGAACGGTGGTGACTTCTCTGCTCAGAATTACGCAGGGCGCAACTTCTGGTTCGGTATTCGTGAGCATGCCATGGGTGCTATTTGCAATGGTATTGCTTATGATGGCCTCTTCCGTGTATCCGCCGGTACTTTCTGCGTATTCGTAGATTACATGCGTGCTTCCATCCGTGTGGCAGCGCTCTCTGAGCTTCCCGTTACCTACGTACTGACTCACGACTCCGTAGCCGTGGGTGAGGACGGCCCCACACACCAGCCTGTTGAGACCGTAACCGGTCTGCGAGTCATCCCCAATTTGGATGTGGTTCGCCCGGCTGATGAAGAGGAGGCTGCCGGTGCTTGGATGTGCGCTATGGAGCGCAAGAACGGCCCCACCGCCCTCATCCTTACCCGCCAGAATGTGCCCAGCCTTACCGCTTCTACTCCCATCAGTGCAGAGGCTCGCCGCAAGGGTACGCTCAAGGGTGCATACATTGCCCTGCATGAGCAAACCGAGCAGCCCGGCCGTATCATCATTGCCAGTGGTTCCGAGGTATACTTGGCACTGGAGGCAGCCAAGCAGCTCGGCCCCGATGTGCGCGTGGTTTCCATGCCCTCTATGTGGCGCTTCAATCGTCAGGAGCAAGCATATCAGGACAGCATTCTGCCTCCCTCTTGCACACGCCGCCTCGCCGTAGAGGCCGGCAAGAGCGACCTCTGGTACCGCTACGTCGGTACGCAAGGTACCATCATCGGCATTGACCACTACGGTTTCTCTGCTCCCGGTGATGTTGTGCTCAGTGAGCTGGGTATGAATGTTCCCAATATCGTTGAAAAGGCTCAGGCCCTCTAAAACGCTTTTACCCCCCCCCTTTCTTCGGCGGCCGTTTTCTGCAATGGAGAACGGCCGCCTTTCTTGTGCCGTTATGTTTGAATACTGAGTCCTATATTGCGCAGCCATATTATAAAAAAATCGCCGCCGTTGAGGAGATGCTCCAACGGCGGTGATTTGTGTAAAGGGAGGGACTGTATTATAGCGAGGCAAGCATTTGCAGCACTTTAGTGGCCACATGATTGCGAATGGCATTGCGGGCCATGGCGGGCAGGTAAAGCGTTTCCGTATGCACCGGGCGTGGGGCACCACGGCGGGCCAGCGCTATGCAGACGGTACCGACGGGGGGCTCTCCCTCGGCCGCAGTGGGACCGGCGTTGCCGGAGACAGCGATAGCTACATCTGCCCCCGCCTTGCGCATGGCTCCTTGGGCCATAGCGGCCACTACCGGCTCGCTGACTACGGTGTGTTCTTCAATAAGTGAGGGGGGGACGCTCAGTTCTCTCTCCTTGGCCTCGTTACAATAGGTGACCCACCCGTAACGGAACACTGCGGAGGCTCCGGGCACGCCGGTGAGGGCGGCTGCAATCAGGCCGCCTGTGCAGCTCTCTGCCGTAGCTACGGTAAGCCCTGCGGCTTGCAGGTTTTTCACGGCGGCAAAAGCCATCAGCTCAAGATTGGTATCCATAGCTTATTCGGGGAGTTGAATAGCAACGGTGGCAAAGGCTGCCATACCCTCGCGTCGGCCCAGGGCGCCCAGCTTTTCATTGGTGGTGGCTTTAACCCCTACGCGCTTGGGTGATACGCCGAGTATGGGGGCAAGCGTCTCTTTCATCTGCTGCACGAAGGGCATAATTTTGGGAGCCTCGGCAATGAGCGCGCAGTCGGCATTCACCATTTTGCCGCCTTGGGCATGCAGCAGCTCTACGGCTTTCTCCACGATACGCAGGGAGCAAATGTTGAGGCAGCTGTCGTCATTCGGCGGGAACCAGTAGCCGATATCCGGCTCTCCGATGGCGCCCAATATGGCATCTGCCAGCGCGTGGCAAAGCACATCGGCATCGCTGTGGCCTGCCAAGCCTTTGGTTTCATGTACCATTACCCCGCCAAGCCAAAGCGGGCGCGGCGTGGCAGAGAATTGGTGTATATCGTATCCGAGACCTACTAGTGTTTGCATATTATTATGTTGAGATTTAGAAATTAGAATTTTGAATTTATTTGTGAAGGGCTGAACCGTTTGATGTGTTTCTTCGGTGTGAATAGGCGGTTTTTGTAGACGCTGTGAGTATTGCTACCAATTCACGAGCCTCTTGCATCAGGTTGTGTAAAAGTCGTTCGGGAATAATATTGGTACTGACGAGTAATTGCAACCAATAAAGTGTTTCATCTGCTTCGGCCTCGCAAATTTTAAGTTTGCTGGCGAAATCATCTTGTGACCTAGCGTGGCATGCTTCTCGATAATTGGCGCCGATAGAGGTTGAACTTTTTGCTAGTTGCCGAGAAATATTATCCTCAGAAAATCCCCTTGGTATGGATTTTATCAGGGTTGCTACACGTGTGGCAAAAGCCAAGGTTCGTTCATACATTTCCTGTTTAGTTCCCCGTGTGCTCATATGCAGAATCTTTAAACTTTGGCAATTTGACGCAGTGTTGATGCACGTGAGTAAATTCAAAATTCAACTTTAAAAATTCAACTTATCAATGCGCTTCCAGCCAGTTGGGGGCGTGGTTGGCCTCTACCTCCAGCGGCACATCGTTGGGCAGGGGGAGGGCGGCGCGCATGGTGTCCACAATGGCGGGGATGAGGTGGTGCTCGTCTTGGTGCAGGTCAATGAGCAATTCGTCATGAATCTGCATGATAAGGCGGCTTCGGCAGCCTTGCAGCAGGGCGTGCACACGTACCATGGCCAGTTTAATCATGTCGGCAGCCGTGCCCTGAATGGGGGTGTTGATGGCGGTACGCTCGGCGGCGGCGCGCAGGTTGAAGTTGCGGCCATTCAGGTCGGGCAGGTAGCGGCGACGGCCACACAGTGTTTCGGCGTAGCCTTTGCTACGGGCATTTTCCACCAGCTTATCCATGCAGGTTTTCACGCCCGGGAACTGGGCAAAATAGCTGTCGATGAGCGCGGCGGCCTCGGTGCGGGAGCAATCCAAACGCTGAGAGAGCCCGAAGGAGGAGATGCCATAGATGATACCGAAGTTGACGGTTTTGGCGGCGCGGCGCATATCGGCTGTTACTTCCTCTCGCGGTACGCCGTATATTTTGGCGGCGGTTTCGGCATGAATATCGCGTCCCTCGGTAAAGGCCGCAATCATGGACGGATCGCCCGATAAGGCCGCCATGAGTCGCAGTTCTACCTGCGAGTAGTCTGCTGAGAGAATGGAGAATTCCGGACCTCGGGCAATGAACGCGCGGCGTATCAGCTTGCCGGCATCGGAGCGCACGGGGATGTTTTGCAGATTGGGGTTTTGAGAGGCAAGTCGGCCGGTGGCCGTGACCATTTGTTGCAGGGTGGAGTGAATACGCCCATCTACCGGGGAGATGTAGCGGGGCAGGGCATCCAGATAGGTGCCTTTGAGCTTGGCTAGCTCGCGGTACTCCAGAATATCTTGCACCAGCGGGCAGCCGGGTGCCAGCTTGCGCAGGGTTTCTTCATCGGTCACAAACTGGCCGGATTTTGTTTTCTTGGGCTTAGCCAGAAGTTTCATTTCACCGAAGAGGAGGTCGCCCAGTTGCTTGGGTGAATTGAGGTTGATGGGGCGGCCAATGATGGCATCTATGCGTGCGCGCAAGGTTTCAATCTGTTCCCCCAGCTCGGTAGATGCCGTTTGCAACAGTTGCGGGTCTACACGCATGCCCTCTGCTTCAATATCTGCCAGCACGGGCATGAGGGGGAACTCTATGGTTTGCATCAGTTGCGTTTGCCCTGCTTGCTCCAGCTGCGGGGTGAGGATATTGGCCAGTTGCAGGGTGATATCAGCGTCTTCAGCTGCGTAGTCGGCCATTTGTTCCGGCGGTACGGCGGCGGTGTTGTAGTCTTTGCCGGCAATGTCTGCCAAACGAACGGTTTTGTAGTTGAGCAGGGCCTCGGCCATGTCATCCATATTGTGACGCAGCTCGGGATACAGAGCACTGTGAGTCAACATCACATCAAAGAAGGGGCCTGCAACTTGTACCTCTGCGGCGCGCAGAACTTGCAGGTCAAATTTAGCATTGAGTCCCACTTTCTCGGCTCCGCAGGCAAATACGGGGATGAATTCCAGCGGCACTTGTCCATCCTCCACAGGTACATAATACGCCTCGTGCTCCGTCAGGCAGAACGACATGCCCAGCAGGCGGTCTTGCAGCGGGTCCAGCCCCGTGGTTTCGGTATCGAATGCCCAGCGGGGGGCCTTGCTCAGGGCGGTGGCCAGTTCGGCGCGGGCCTCTGCCGTGTTGACCAGATGATAGCTGTGTGGAGTGTCGTGAATGTCGTTGAGCTGCGGCATGCTGAAAAGGTCCAGCTGGGCAGGTGTATCGGCGCCGGTTGCTGCAGCTTGCTCGGCTGCGGCAAACAGGTCATCTGCCGGGGCGGCTCCTATGCGTTTATCCAGCCCCTTGAACTCAAGCTTGGCAAAAATCTCACGCAGGGCCGGCACGTTGAATCCGACGCGGGCGCAGTCTGTAAGGGTGATGGGCAGGGGCACATCCCTGCGAATGGTAGCCAGCTCGTAGGAGAGACGCGCGTTGTCGGCATTGGCCTCCACCTTATCGCGCATCTTGCCTTTAATTTGGTCCGTGTTGGCAAGCATGTTTTCAACGCTGCCGAATTGGGAGATAAGTTTGCGTGCTGTTACGGCACCCACGCCGGGAATGCCCGGGATGTTGTCGCTGGCATCCCCCATGAGGGCGAGTATATCAATAATCTGAGTGGGCTTGCTGATGCCCCATTCCTCTAAAAAGGCAGGCTCGTGAATTACCTCAAACTCGCTGCCTTTTTTGCCGGGTTTGTGGAAGGAGCATGTGGGGGAAAGCAACTGCCCCAAGTCTTTATCAAGAGATACCATGTAGGCATGCATGCCCTCGCGCTCTCCCGCCAGTTTGGTAAAGGTGCCGATGAGGTCATCTGCTTCAAAGCCCGGTACTCTTACCACGGGTATGCGCATGGCTTGCAAGATTTCTATAATCCAAGGGATGGAATCTTTGAGCTCTTGCGGCATGGCTTGGCGGTTGGCCTTGTAATCTGCATATTGCTCGTGGCGGAATGTGGGGCCCGAGGGGTCTAAGCACGCTACAATATGCGTAGGCGACTCTTTTTCTATCAGCGATAATACCGTGTTGGTAAAACCGAACATGGCAGAGGTATTCAACCCCGCCGATGTGCGCATGGGGGCATTGATGAATGCGTAAAAGGCGCGGTACATCAGCGCCATGCCATCCAGAATGTAAAGAGTTTCCATCGCAAGCGAGTATAGCATATCGGGCTTGCAGATGTCAACCTAATGACAATTTGCCTTGACTCTCACAACATAAAAACTTATAGTTCGGGGCGTATGAAAAAGTTTTCGGTAATACTGCTGTTGTTGGTAGTTATGTTGCAGCTGAGCAGTTGCAGCCAAATGAAAGCGCCTGCCGGTGGCTCTGTTGCCGGTGGTCGCAATGGCGGGGTGGTGGTGTTGGATATAGGCCACTTCATCGGTGGAGATGGCGCCTGTACCCCCGGTGCTGTGAATGGAAAGCGCCTTACTGAATGTACTTGGTGGTATCAATACGTGTACTATACCAAAAAGGTGATAGAAGATGCCGGCTATACCTGTATTGTGACAAATCGCGGCAATGCTCCCACTACCGAGCCTTTGGCCTCTTATGCTCGCCGTGCCGGGGTGGTGCAGTTGAATCATCCGGATAAAAACGGCGCGCGTTATCCCTCTACCTACCATCCGGACCGTGTGGCCGGTGGTATGGTAAGTGCTGATTATGCCATTTCCCGCAAGGCTGATTGTGTGGTGTTCCTGCATCACAACAGCTCCGGTGGGTGGACCAATGGGCCCTCTCCATCTCTTATTATCTGCAATAAGTATAACGGCGGTCGCTTGGGTAACGCCCTCGCGCGTACACTGGAACACACCGTACTTAACCGCGGGCTGGACAACGGCGGGCGTGGCTGCTCTGTAACGGTGCGCAGTAAAGATGCCGACCGCTCTGCCGGGTGGATGAATGCCTGCGATGACTCCGGCATACCGGCTGCCGTTATTGAATGCGCATTCCTCAACAACCGCAAGCATGCCGATTATTTGGCAAATGATACCAATGCCCGCCGCTATGCGGAGGCTATCGGTAAAGGTGTGGTTAATTACATGCGCTATTTCGGTAATGAAAAACGCCATTACCGAGCCGATGAAAATGCGGCAGATGAAGGCTCGTTCGGGTATGCGGCCGAATCTCGCCGCCTCAACGTGCCCGGTGCCAAGCGCTTGCTGCATTAAAAAATATTTCTTCCGTTTTTGTAGGAGAAAACTTAGGCAACAGCACGGCGATGCGTTCTTTGCGCTTGCGGTGCTGTGCTTTTTTGTGTTAAGATGGGCGCATAATGAGACCGGTCATTTATCAGCTTTTTGTGCGCCATTTTTCTAATTTTACAGAAGGTGGTGTGCCGTGGGGCAGTAAGGAGCAGAACGGTTGTGGTACCTTTGCCGCCATTACGGATGCGGCCTTAGAGTCCATTGCCCGCATGGGTGTTACCCATATTTGGTTGACGGGGGTATTGCGCCATGCTACACAAACGGCATATCCCGGTTTGCCGGCAGACCCCGCGTGTGTGGTAAAAGGTATTGCGGGCAGCCCCTATGCCGTGACGGATTATTTTGATGTTGACCCGGATTTGGCCGTGGAGCCTGAGAAGCGGTTGGAGGAGTTTAGAGCCTTATTGGCGCGTTGCCGCAAGTGGGGTATGCTGCCTATTATAGACTTTATTCCCAACCATGTTTCACGCTGTTATCATTCCACCGTAAAACCGCAATGGGATTTCGGTAAACATGATAACAAAGGCACGTTCTTTGACCGCAATAATGCCTTTTATTATGTAGACCCGCAGAACAGTGATTACCGCATGCAGATGCCTGCGGGTGAGTTTGAACCCGAGCGGGGCTGCGGGCGAGTTACCGGTAACAATGCTGCCACATGGGCCCCTACTGCCTATGATTGGTATGAAACCGTGAAGCTTAATTACGGCACGGATTATCGCCATGGTGCCCATGTGGCAGACCATTTGCCCGGTATTCTTGCACCCTACCATGCGGTGCCGCGTACATGGCAGCTGGTAGATGCCGTGCTGGCCTACTGGCAAGAGCAGGGGGTGGGCGGTTTCAGGTGTGACATGGCACACATGGTGCCCATGCCGTTTTGGCGTTGGGTTATCAGCAATGCCAGATTGCGTGATTGTGATACATTCTTTATGGCCGAGGCTTATAACGACCACATGAAACTTTGTGCGGGAGACGTGACCGAGGGTCTCATTCACAGCGGTTTCAGCGGCGTGTATGACAGTGAGGCTTATAATGAGGCACGCGCCATTTATGAGGGGTGCATCTGGGCCAATGATATGGACCGCCATAACCGCCCCGAGCCTGCCATGTTCAACCATGGTGTGCGTTATTTGGAGAACCATGATGAACCCCGCTTGGCAGCCCCGCAGTATTGGGGTGGTGTGGGCAGTGCCGTGGCACGGGCGCTCATGGTGGCGCATTATTGCTCATCTGCAGGCCCGGTACTGGTGTATAACGGGCAAGAGGTGGCAGAGCAGGCCGATGGACCCGGCGGATTCGGCGGGGATAATGGTCGTACCTCTATTTTTGACTATACCTGCTTACCGCGCTTGCAGCGTTGGACCAACGGCGGGCTGTATGATGGTGCCGGACTTACCGCGCCCGAAAAGGAGCTGCGCGATTTCATGGCGCGCCTTTTGCCGCTTATGCAGCACCCCGCCCTTTGCAAGGGCTCGTTTTATGGGCTCAACTGGGCCAATGGAGAAACTCCGGGCTATGGGCGGCGTGCAGATGACCCTGCCTCGGGCCACCGCATGTATGCCTACCTGCGGCATGACCGCAAAGCGCGTGCCACCGTGCTGGCGGTCTGTAACCTGGACCCCACTTTTGAGGCGCATACGCATATTCATATTCCCGCCCATGCTGCTGAATGGGCAGGTAAAAAACAGCAGCAATGCGTCTTCCGTAATTTGCTGGAGCCTGCTGCGGCAGAGATGAAGAGCACCCTGTCAGAGCTGGTCTCTACCGGCTTGCCTGTCACCATACCTGCCGGCCACGCTTTGTTACTTGAATGGATTTAATCTATACCTATATTGATACATGACCATACGTTCTTTCATCTTATTTGTTGTGGGCGCATTGGCGACCATGCCCGCCTTTGCCCGTTCGGCTACGTCAGAGGTGCTCAGCCCGGAGGCTTCTCAATACCCGGAGAACATCGTATTGCTGCATACCGATGCCTCCGGCAAAGAGAGCCTGCGCACGCCTATTGCTCGTTACAAAGATAAACAGGGGCATATTGTAGACTTGGTGGGAGCTATCCATTTGGCCGATGCCCGTTACTACCGCGCCCTCAATAAAGCCTTTGCCCGCTACGACAAAGTACTCTATGAAATGGTGGATGGCGAGGATGTGCCGGAGATGACCCGAATCTCTCGCAAAATAGCAGCCGGTACCGCCACCGATGAGGAAAAGGAGCGCTTTAATCAATACCAAGCCGCAAGAGAAAGCGGTGTAACCGGTAATTTGCTCAACTCGTATTATACATACATGGCCGGTATGATGCAGCTTGCCTTGCAGTCAGAGGTGATAGACTACGGGCTTAACAATTTGGTGTATGCCGACATGAGCGATGAAGAGTTCTCTGCGGCTATGGCAGAGCGTGGTGAATCTTGGCTCACGCTGGTGTTGGATTCCATACGCGAGGGGCAGGGGGCAGAAGTCAGTGGCTCCCTGTTCTCCATGGCAGATGCCACAGCCCTGCGCCGCATGGTGTGCCGGCAGTTGGCGGCCACGGCTCAGGGGGCTCGCTCGGAGCAGCGCGCTATTATCGTAGCGCGCAATGAGCGCTGCATGCAGGTGCTTGACCGCGTGTTGGCTGATACCGAATCGCCCACCCGAACCGCCGCTGTTTTCTACGGTGCCATGCACCTGCGCGATATGCACGCACGCATGTTGCAACGCGGTTTCGAATTGGTGGGTGTGCAGTGGATAACGGCCGTGCGCGTGGAACGATAATTATATTTTTAAAAATTTTAAAAAATTATCGGTTTTAGATTGACAAAAACTTTATTTGTGGTTACAAGGCCTGCGGCGGGGATAGCGAATACCCCCACCGCCGCAACCTTATCATGAAATACGTCCCCTTCAAAACTCTCTGCGTTCTTTTTCTCGGCCTGGTCGTGCTGAGTACAACTTCATGCCTGGGGCCGCAGATATCTCCCGAGTTGGCTGCCAAGATTGACGCAGCCGAAGAAGAAGTGGAACAGGCTCGTTTGCTGGAGGAACCCCCGCACTTGCCCGGTACCTATGAGCACTTTGTGACGCACCATGGTTATCCTAAAACCATGACCATTTATCGCGATGAACAATTGTTGGCTCAGGCCGGTGGCAGAAGCCCCATTTACATTTGCTTGGAGCAACAGCGTGGCCGTATTTATGTGGGTAATCGAGTGGCTGCAGACTGGCCCGTTTCTACCGGTGTATCCAGCCGCCCCACCCCCACCGGTACATACAAGGTGCTTGAGAAAAAGCCTGATTATGCCTCCAACCTTTATGGCAAAATTAAGGATGCCAACGGCAAAACCGTCAATCACAATGCCGATATCACCAAGGATGTGGTGCCTGAGGGCGGACGTTTTGATGGCTCCCCCATGCCCTATTGGCAGCGCCTTACTTGGGATGGCCTCGGCATGCACGTGGGCAAGGTGAAAGCCGGTACCCCTTTGTCTCACGGCTGTATCCGCACCCCGCGAGAGATGGCCAAGAGCCTGTATGATATCACCACATTCCGTACCAAGGTTCACATTGTTGAGCAGTTGGAGGATTGCTACCCCGCCAGAGATGCTCTGATTAACGGTGTGGGTTACCAGGAGTCTGTACGCCGCCGTGAGGAGGCCGAGCAAAAATTGGCTAAGTTGCGCAAGCAGGCCGAAGAGGAAATTGCCGCGAAATTGGCTGCCGAGCAAAAAGCCTCCGGTAAAAAAGTAACCGTCAAAACCAAGCCTGCCGCAAAGAAACAACCCGTTGCTGTGGCTGCCCCCGTTGCCAAGCCGGTTTCCAACATAGGCCGTGTGCAACCGGTGATGCCCCGTGGCAGAAGTAACAACAGTTACAGTACGATGCCCTTGCCCCGTTAATGGAATGTTTTTTTCGGGGGAAAGTTTTTCCGAAATTATTTGACAAAGTTAAATATAGGTGCTACAGTGAGAACGCTGTAGCACTTTTTATATCATCATGAAACGCTGTTTTGCACGCATTATTACGTGGGGTGTGGTTCTTATGGGGGCTGCTTGTCAGCAAGTTCAGGTTACTCTCTTGCCCGAAGAAGAGGAACAATTGAGTATGTTGGAGGCACGTATGGAAGCCTTGAATGATGCTGAGCCGGAGGAGTCTGAAGATGTTGTTCTTCACAGCTACGAGCATTTTGTAAGTCACCATGGCTACCCCCGTTGCATGTCTATTTTTCATGATGATAAGCTGATGGAAAGGGCCACCATGGAGAACTCTCATGTTGTCATCAGCCTTTACCACCAGCGTGGGCGTTTGTATGTGGAGGATAAGGTGGCGGCAGATTGGCCCGTGTCTACCGGTGTAGAGGGGCGAGCCACAACACCCGGGCAATACACGGTGCTGGAGAAGAAAAAAGACCATGCCTCCCGCCGATTCGGGGTTATTAAAGACGGTAGCGGTCGCACCTTGGTGGGCGATGCCGACTCCCGCAAACACAAGGTGCCGACCGGGGCCGAATGGGTGGGGTCTCCCATGCCTAATTGGATGCGCCTTACCGATTACGGCATGGGCATGCATACCGGTGTTGTACAGGCGGGTACCTGCCTGTCACACGGGTGTATACGCATGCCTGAGTATATAGCTTCTCGCTTGTTTGATATTGTTGAGGTGGGTTACCCTGTTACCGTAAGCCATGAGTTAGAAGAGGAGTATCCCGTTCGCGAGGTGTTGATAGAGGCTACCCCATACAACAGCTGGTTGTATGAGAAAAAAACTTTGCAGGCCGAAATTGACAAAATCATGAAAAAAGCTGCGGACCGCATGCCGGCCACCGCGCCGGAGGAGTCTTGACCGGGCTGTATGAGAGCGCGGGTTATACGGATAGAGGAATCTCCAGTGGCGGGGTGATGAACGGGCTGCCGTTGTGCCCTTGGCCGAACAAGCGCAACTCCATGCGCACGGGCGGTTTTTCAAAATATTGGCAGCCACTGAAACTGAAAACAGCCCCGGGTGATAAAACAGGCTCATTATTAAACACCTGCGCCGCCTCTATGATACGCGTGTTGCCGGTGGCATCTTGCAGGTGCCATTTTCTGCCCAGTAGGCGCACACTGGTTTTCCCGGTATGGTGCAGGTTAATGCGGTAAAATACCTTATAACGCGGCTCGGGAAAACGCTCCAGCGCTAACCCGGCCAAGGCAACCCGCATGCGCAGCTCGGTGCGCTCGGGCAAGTGGGTGCGGTACTCAGTGGGCATATTCTTCACCGGCTATCAGCGCGGCAAGTTTGCCTGTGGTGATGCGCAATTGCTCCACTTTCTGCAGGGTAGGTGTTTCGCCCTCCTGCAGGGTCATTTGTGTGGTCAATTCATCTAACAAGGCACACATTTGTTCCGTTTCCAGCTTACGCGCCGTGGCAGGGTCTATACCCCTCAAGATGGCGCTGAAATAGTCCGGTGCATCCGGATAAAAAACAATAGCCGCATCCTCTGCCGAAAACTCATCGCACAAGGCGGCGGTAGAGGCCTCGTAAGCGCGCACCCAGCCACCCAAGGCAATCAGGTGAGACAAATCCGGGTCCCCCAAGTCGGCAAGCTCGGCATTGACATCACTCTGCGTGCCGTTGAGTATTTTTTTGAACTCGCGGCGGTTGCCTTTTTCTGCCTGTTCCAGCAGGGCGGCAGAGTGAGCCTCCATCTTACCGCCTACGCCGAGGGCTCGTCCGTAGCGGTTCAGCTCCATTGCAATGGGTTTAACATCATTCATGTGTCCGCTGCACACGGCAATGAAACCATCTGCCAGCAAGAAACCCATCTCCAATGCCACTTTGCCCGGCGCGGTTGAGAGGCGCGGTGCTCGCTGACGCAGTACGTATTCCTCAGGCACGGGCGGCAGCTTCTCCAGCTGAGCAAAGATTTTGGAGATAGAGGGAGAGGTATAGACATTTACCCCCAACTCACGGTTGGCATGAGACTCATCCAACAGGGCATCATCGCGGAACAGCTCGGGTACTTCGGGCAGTGCGCCCTCGCTCTCTTCCTCGCTGAGATAACCCGGCAGGCCATCCGTCACAAACTCTTCTACAACGGGCTCTTCTGCATACACCATGCAGCTGCAAATCAGTGTGAGCGGTAGGAACAGTTGATTGAATCTCATTTTCATATTGTGATATAGCTTTGTTTATGGCCCTGAGTGCCGATTTAGGCTTGACACCTCATTGAATATACATTACTATGGCGGTGCGTCAAGTTAATCTTGAGTGCTGACATAGAAAACAGCTTCAGTTTATCCGCGCGCGCGAACAGACCTAGACTTGCTATGACACCTATCGCAATGACAACTGCAGAATATTGGTTCAATTTCTTCTGGCTGCTGGCATATTTCCTCGTGCTTTTCGGCATGGCGGGATATGGTTTCCACCGCCTGATGATGGTGATTCTCTATATCATTCACCGTAAAGATATCCCCAAGCCTGCAGCTCAGTGGGATGAGTGGCCGCTGGTGACGATTCAGTTGCCCATGTTCAATGAAAAGTATGTGGTAGAGGGTTTGCTGCGCAGTGTTACCGCCATTGATTACCCCAAAGATAAGCTCGAAATCCAGATTTTGGATGACTCTACGGATGACACGTGGGACCTCTGCAAACAGCAGGTTGAGTACTACAAAGCTCAGGGCTTTGATATTGTATGCCTGCACCGTGTGGACCGCACCGGTTACAAGGCCGGTGCTCTTGAGGCTGCCGATGCCGTGGCCAAGGGTGAGTACCTGCTGATTCTGGATGCCGACTTCCGCCCCGAGCCCGATATCCTCAAAGTAACCATGCCCTACTTTACCGACCCCAAGGTGGGTTTGGTGCAGACACGCTGGGGGCACATCAACCGCGAGAAGAACATGCTCACCAAGCTGCAATCCATCTTCTTGGATGGTCACTTTGCGTTGGAGCAAACCGTGCGCAACCGCTCCGGCCGTTTCTTCACCTTCAACGGTACAGCCGGTGTGTGGCGTAAGTGCGCCATTGTTGACGGCGGTGGCTGGGAGCACGATACCATTACCGAGGATATGGACCTCTCTTACCGCGTGCAGATGAAGGGCTGGAACTTCATTTACCTTAACGACTATGTAACCCCCGCTGAGTTGCCGGAGGATATGGACGGCTTTAAAGCCCAGCAGCACCGCTGGACCAAGGGTTGCATCCAGGTATGCCAAAAGATGCTCTTCGACATCTGGCGCGCCAAGATTCCCTTCAAGGCCAAGATGGAGGCTACCACGCACCTTACCTGTAACTACTCCTATCTGGCATTGATTCTGCTTTGCTTGCTGGTGATGCCCATTTGCTTGCAGTATGTGAGCCCTTGGTGTGTGATGTCTTGGGATGGTCTGCCCATGATTCTGCTCACGGCTTTCCTCTTCTTCTTTGCCACAGTATCAGTTTGCGTCTTCTACATTACTGCTGAGATTATCGTTCGCCCGAACCGCTGGTGGCGCGTCTTCTTCTTCATCATTCCCCTGCTGGCACTCGGCGTGGGTATGGCGGTGAACAACGCCAAGGCTGTGCTTGAGGCCGTGTTCGGCAAGCCCAGTGAGTTTGTGCGCACGCCCAAGTTCGGTGAATCTCAAGAGGGTAGCAAATCCATTGAGAAACGCGCCGCCAACTACAAGGCTCTCAAGTCTGTTATCGTGCCGGTGCTGGAGCTCATGTTCGGTCTGTTCTTTGCTTCCGTAGAGGTAATTAATCTGACCCACTTCTTCTACTCCTTTGATTGGTCTGCATTGATTAACTTCTTCCTCATGAGCCCGTTCCTCGGTTTCTTCTACACCAGCCTTTGCTCGTTCGCCCGCTTGATAGATGGCGTGCGCCAGCGCAAGCGTGCTGCGGCCGAGTCCGCTGCTTCATGATGCTGCATTTTTACTCTGCTTCATCAATGTTCAGAAAGTCCCGTTTATTATCCCTTATTACGTTGGCATGCTCCCTGTTACAGGTAGCATGCCAAACGCAGGTTTACACAGCCGGGCCGGATACTCCGCCCCGTGCCGTGATTCGCGATGGTGTTGCCATCACCCTGCGTGATCAAAAGCTGACCGTTATCCGCAACGGACAAAAAGTTAAGGATTACGATATCAGCTCCTCCAAGTTCGGTATCGGTGGTAAAACAGGCAGTCACTACACCCCCACCGGTATTCATGCCGTTACCAAAAAGGTTGGCGATGGCCAGCCCAAGGGTATGGTGTTTAAGGGGTGCCGCCCCACGGGCGAAGTGGTGCCGGTAGACGCCGCAGGGCGTGACCCCATCGTTACCCGCGTTATTCAGATTGCCGGTTTAGAGCAGTTCAATAAAAATTCCCACAGTCGCCGTATCTATATACACGGCACGCCCGAAGAGCGTAAAATTGGCCGCCCTGCATCATACGGCTGCATTCGCATGCGCAGCAATGATGTGTTGGACCTCTACCCGCGTGTCTACCGCGGCATGCCTGTTGTGATTGAGCGCTGCTCTCAAGACATGTATCTTAAAACCGAGCAGAAGGCCGACGTTAAGCGCATTGCCATCCCGGATAACATCGTGGCCGACTTGCCCAAGGATGATATCAACTTCCGTCCCTCTAAAAAGAAAGCAAGCAAACGTGGGTTAGCTGCCCGCCGCGGTAAAGGTAAAGCCTCTTCCAAAAAAACTTCCGGTAAGAAGCGCAACATCGCCTCCAAATCTAAGAAAAAATCAAAATCTTCTAAGAAGGTAGCCGCCAATACCAAGAAAAAGAAAAAATGATAAAAAATCCCCGAAAGGGGATTTTTTTTTGAAGTACAAAGAGCAATTTACAAGTTAGCAAATTCGGCGAGCTGAGCTCGCGGGATGATGCAAAGCCCAGACATTAGTTGCCGCCGTAATTACGGCAGTAAGTTTTGATACGGCATCGCATCGGCTCGCGAGCGAATGCGAGCCAATATTCTGAACTTCGTCAATCGTACCTTGTAACTCGTCAATGCTATTAGCCCCGGTGGGGCGACATATGGTAGCCCGGTGGTGCAGCCCCGCAGGGGCGGAACCCCGGAACCCGACATAAAAACAAACATGAACCCCGCAAG
>JAFYUT010000079.1 GCA_017549485.1 Akkermansia sp. | reverse complement strand
TCAGCGCTACATCTACCGTGGTTACTTGCAGATTGCCTGTATAGACCTTACCCGTAGCCACCACCCCGCGCTTTGGCTGATAACGTGGGACCCCTCCCAACCTGTTGCCACCCGCCCGCTCGCCATCCAAAAGAACGGCACATGGTATACCTACGGCCTTGACCTCACCAAGAACGTGTGCGAGGTCTTCGGTTCCTCCGGCTACATCGGCACTGCCTACACCTACACCCCCTACGGTGACGTCACCTCCACCGGGAATGTAGACCAGCCCATCCAGTGGAGCAGCGAGTTCAACGACAGTGAATTGGGATTGGTGTATTATAATTATCGTTATTATAATGCATGCAATGGCAGATGGCTAAGCAAAGACCCGTTGGGTGAATATACTGGTGAAAATTTGTATAGTATGGTGATGAATTCTCTCATGGATACGATTGACTTATTGGGTTTAAATGCCGTCATCGTAAGTGGCGGAATAAACACCGATTTAGATAGAGATAGGGATCATGACAAAAACTGGCGAAACTATATCACTTCGGCCAAAATGAGATTTGAGGAGATATCTGAGAATTGCGGGAGCAACAAAGAATGGATTGTAAATGAACCATCATATATTAAACGCGCAGAATATGATATGAGTAAATATTCCCTTAATCCAAATGCCATCGCTAAAACAATAGTGCCAGAATGGATTCCTGTAGAGGGTAAGGTGTTTTTAAAAAATGCATATTTGTTTGTATCTGAATTAATTATTCCTGATAATTATGTGCCTGTATATAATAATAAATCGTATATAGATACAATTAAAAGAATAGCCAAAACAATAGGTGTAAATTTGAGGTGGTATAAATCAAGACAAGAATTCTTAAATATCTTGCACACTCAATCAAATGGAAAAGCTAGAATAGGTAATTCAAAAATTGGATATTTTGCATATTTTGGTCATGGATATATTGGAAAATTAGCCATTATATTTGATAAAGAAGAAATAAATAGAGAATATATATTTGCTTCTGATTTTTCTTTAAAGGACTTTAAATATCTCTCTTACATTGATTTATCTACTTGTCATTCAGCATCTCGTCCTGTAGATAATCCAAGGCAGCAATCTATAGCTCAGGAAATTAGTAAACAGCTTTATGCTAGAGTTCTTGGGTATGATGGAAGAGCTTCATATTATGATGTTGCTAAAAATGGACATGTAAAAGTGGGCGAAAGCATATCGAGAGCTGCGGTTGTGGAATCTCATCGATTAACTAAGAAAAAAGATAACGATTCCAGCTATGGGTACAGTGTTAGAAAAAGAATGTTCGTTAATGGAGTAGAGCCTAGAGGACTTAATTTCATACTGGGAAGTATGTAAAAAACAAGCTATAATTCGAGAGAAGTGATACTTCTCTCGAATTACGCTTTATTGACAGATACAATGAAATACAAAATATGACCGTCTTTTAGCCTTGTTAGCATCATATAGGTTCCGAAAGGAAGTGTTTCTATTACCGGTTCAGATATTTCTTTTTTATAAAGAAAATAAAAATCTTCTTCTCGTAATTCAGTAATATTTTTATGTATGCTTTCAGCTTTCAGCGAATACAATAAATAATCGTAGGGAGGTGCATTTTTATAGGTAGGTATGACATGCCTCCAGCCATCTTCACATATTTCATAATAATTACCATGAATCATATAAGTGCCTTTTGTCGGGAATAATCCCAAGTAAGGAGAGCGTAAACATATACCATCATCGTGGGAATAATAATCACATGATAAGAGTGCGCTTATGAAGTATTCACTTGTTTGATTGAGTGGATATGTTTGTAAGAGTTTCCGGAATGAAGAACTAAGGGTGTTTTGACATAATTTCTCGTTAACATCAGTGTAGCTCTCCATATACGGCCAGGCGCTGCGATCTCCAATCCATGAGCGTGAAGGAAAATGAAATCCTCCCATTTCTTTCTCAATTTCGTTTAACGTGTATTTTAATGAAAAGCATCTGGACGGAAAGTTTACACAGCTTCTGTCGTAGGTCCACAGTCCATATGGAGCATGGTAATATATTCCTTCATCCATATCTGAAAAGCGGATGATATAGCCTTCTTTATTATTTGTATGGTAGACATACAAATAAATGCATAAGACTGAGGCGAACAGCGTAAATAACAGTATAAATAAAAGGTTTTTTAATAACCGTTTCATTGGTGATTATGTGTTGAGATAATTAAAAGTTAAAATCTGACATAAAAGAAGAATTGAGATTGCATAATCTGTTTTTAACAGATTTTTTAAAATATTCAAGATTTCTCTCTCTGAATTGTGGGGCTGTTTCGGAATGTTTTGTATCAAGAAGCTTTTGTTATAGAAACAACCAAATAATAAAGGCCATGGCCATGAGCCGGCTTGGATACCATCATATAAGTCCCAAATGGTAATGTTTCTATTTCAGGCTTATCTATTATCTTTTTATGTATAAAATAAAAATCATTCTCATTTAGTTCGGTAATCTTTTTTGTTTCATCTTTTAATTTGTATAACAGATATTCGTGAGGTTCATCTTCTTTTCTGTGAGGTATAACATGTTTCCATCCATCATCAGTGATTTCATAATAATTTCCATGAATCATATATGTTCCTTCGGAAGGAAGTAAGCCCAGAATAGGAGACCGCAGGCATGTACCCTCATTGGGAGAAAAATAGTCGCAAGTGTATTTGGCCTCGGGCTCTTTTACATAAATTGCTTTCTTTCTAAACCACGAATAAATATTTTTTACACACAGAGATTCATCAACAATATCATAATTCGCCTCATCTGACCATGGCTGAGGTGTTTTTATAACACTGGAGAATGAGGTAAACCCACCTAATTGATTTTCAATTTCTTTTAAACTGTATTTTAATTTTAAACATCTTGAAATGAATTTTACGTCTGTACGATCAAAGGTACATCCACCGCGAGATGGATTGTCATAAATATTCTTTTCCATAGAATAAAAACAGACATTATATCCTTGCCTTATATATTTTGTATATATAAAAGAACATATGAATATAACAAAAATAATTGAAAGTATTTTTAATAAAAACTTCATATTGTCATTACTCGTTTACTGTGAGATTGGAGTATAGGGGGATGGAAGCATACCTCCTGTTTTATTTTTTTGTATAACGGACATCAGACATATATCTTCCTTGTCGTTAGAATTTAGAGTATAGATGAAAGGAAAGGGGTATTTGCTACATTTTCTTCTGCAATTCAGGAGGTGTTGAACTCAACAACGTTTATTTTGTAGGGGCGTCATGGATGGGAGTGAAATAAGCACGGACATCACCGAGGATAATGGGGTGCGGTGCGTCGGCTCTGTGGTCGATGTAAAAGTCATCAATGACGACAAACTCAAGCCTGTTGTCAGGTAGGTTGTGCGTATTCAACAGTTTTTTGATATATTGTTGGTAGGCGTCTCTTTCCTTTTTGTACTCGATATCATCGTGAGCGATAGATAAACCTTGTTTCGTCAATAATTTTTGACAAAAGTAGTAATATTCCTCTCCCCATTTAGGGCAATCGCATAATCTGTAAGTGATAACAAAGGGCTCGCTGCTGTTTTGGGCCACCTGCCGGACAACACGGCAGAAAAAGGATGCAGCAGATTCCGCAGAGATGGATTCATCATATTGAATCTCATAACGAGGGCGGTCATGTAATAACTCATCATCCAAGCGGCATTGCGCCCATGTTTTATGACTGTTCTCATCTGTCAAAGTCAGCGTGCGGGCAATTTGCTGATGCTCGGAATCATCATGGCACATGGGAATCAACAACGCCAGCAACAGGGCGAAACATAAAATGATTTTAACAGTCATAACATTGGTATGTTTTTTTTGCGGAGGGGCTTCGTTGAGCAAGGCTTATACATGCATGAATGACGGACCCCATATCAAGATGTATACGAGAACGATAAGAAACAGCAATAGGCACAGAACATCGCAGAATGTGAGTCTCTTATATACCGGAGTCAATAATGAGGGAAGGTAATAGAAGCTTTGGATGAGAGCCCAAAATTGCAGATAGGAATATGAGGTGTGCTCGCAAACGCCGTGTAACACTAAACTCAGCGGGATGGCCATGAAAAGGTTACACACAGACATGGTTTTGAGGGATTGCCACGCCTTACCCAAGAAAAACAGGACGACGGCTCCCGTTAAGAAAAACGGGAAGAGCTGCCTGAAGAGCAAGAGGACATCAAAACCGCATGATTCATAAGGATTTACACGAGAGACGGCGATATACAGCAAGCCCGCAAGGATGAGATAAATAGCATGAATCGATTTACGGGTTACAGTCATGAGCCGGAAGCTGTGTGTTATATGGGGGTGAGAAAAAGGCAGAAACGCAACAAGGCAAGGAGACTTCATGCCATGGGCGGTGCCTACTTGCGTTGTGGCGGAAATACTGTTTTTTCTACGGGGTGGGTGATATCATTAATCATATCTCGCACGGTTTTGAGGCGTTTTGCCCACAGGTTGTTAAAGATGCCGTTGGGCGAGAGTTTATCCAAGAACATCTCCGCCTCGTGTAACCAAATCTCGGCAGAGGCATTATCACCCATGGTGCGGGCATGGGTTGCTGATTCTGTGAGGGCATCGGCGTACATGTATTTGAGCGAGGGGTTATTGGGGCTTTGCGCTAAGAGGTTACGTACGATATCTCGGTATTCGGCAAATTCGGCCGTTGCTTTTGCTTTGGACGACTCTTGTTTACTGTGAACCATGGCCAGGTTTCTGACCACACCGGCGAGGATTTGCGCATACTCCACGTTGTTGGGGGCGGTTTCCAGCAGTATTTTTATGCGGGCCAGAGCCTCGCTGTTGTAGCGCTCTGCGGCGGGGTATTCATTTTTACGCATGGCTATATCAGCCAAGTGTGTCAGGGCACGGCATTGTTGGAAGGGGTATTCTGCATTGTCTCGGTCCACGGATTCGAGCTGGCGGCAAATTTCTATACATTCCTCCAAGGCCGTTTGTGCGAGTATATTAAAGTCTTTAATTTGGTTCTCATCTTTTGCAGAGAGAGATTGCCTGTTGTTCATGAGGCCTATGGTATAATAGGCGGCAGCTAATCCCTGACGGAACGAGAGACGGTGGGGGGCTTCATCTGACAAGGAGTAGAGAATATCTTTGCTTTCATTGAGCAATATGTCTGCCGTGTTGAAGTCGTTGTTATCCATGTACAGGCTGGCCAAACTGATTTGCGCTTGGGCTAATCCTTTGCGAGACGCAACGTGTAGGGGGTATTGGGTGACGAGTTTTCTGTACAGCTTTATCATTTCTACCAGGGCCGTACGGCGGTGCTCCATATCGCCGCTGTTGTCGGCCAGCTGCGCGGCGGTTCCCATGGTTGTACCCAGGGCGCACAGGTAATCCGGGTTTTGGGGAGCATCTTGGCAAACTCCCTTCATCAGGGTGAGTGCTCGGTCTGCCAGTTTGCGGCCGTCGGCGAGCAGGTTGCGGCGGCGTGCAATCTCGGCGCGTTGGCTGAGTGTGCGTGCTAATTCGTAACGTGTGCGCAGGTTGTCGCTATCTCCCTCAATGAGGTTTTCCAAGAGCTCTGTAGCCTTGCGGTAAGCCTCTGTAGCGCTCTCCAGTTTACCTTGTTGTACAAAAACTGCGCCCATGTTTTGCCAAGCCGTTGCCATGGAGTGCTGCAAGCGCGCATCATCTGCCACGGGCAGGGACTCCATAGAATCCAGATAATTTTTGAGGTTGGTACCCAGTTTTCTTTGCAGATGGGTAGAGCCCGGCAGGTCTGAGAGCTCGGTGTTAAAGTCATGCAGCAGTCCCTCTGTAAAGACAAGACCGTTGAGATACATTTGCTGGGTTTGGCTTTTTTCTCGCCATGCAATGATGCTCAATGCGCCTAATATGATGATGATACCCATGGCTATAGCCATATAGATACGCATGCGCAGCATAAAACTGCGTGGTGGCGGTACAATGCCCGACTCGGTGCAGAGGCGCCAAGTGGCGGCATCTTGCCAACGCTCTTGGGGGGATAAATTCAGAGCCCTGTCTATAGACTGCAAGAAGTAGGGCTCATAGTAAAGTTGCAAGTCTTTACGCCCGGCCAAGGGGCGGTAGGGGTCCGGGGAGGCGTGTATGCGCATGTCTGCCCGCGGCGGCAGCAGGCGTGTGATGAGGTAGTAAAAGCAGGCGCCCAAGGCGTAAATATCTGTGCGCACACTCAGTTTGCTGCTCATCTCGGCATCGCTCTTAGAGCAGCTTTGCTCCGGGGCGCAGAAATCCGGGGTGTAAATGTTGTTGAAAATTTTACCGCTTTGTAATTGACGTGCGGAGCCGAAATCGAGCAAGATGGGGCGGCTTTCCTCGTTGACAATGATATTCTCCGGTTTGATATCTCGGTGAACGATGTTGTTTTGCTCCAAATACTCAAGCGTGAAGAGCAGGGAGCGTAAGAGTTGTTTGATTTTTCGGGCCTCGGCCGTTTTTTTGTCGCGGTCCAGCGTGGGGTGCTCGGGGATTTGCAATTGAGTTCCTTCAACGAACGGCATGGTGTAGTAGGCGGTGCCGTTGGCCTCAAAGGCTGTCAAAATAGGAACGATACCGGGGTGCTCCAGTCCCATGAGTATGCTCACCTCTTCCATAAACTCGGCCATGGTGGTGGTGAACTCTTCTTCTTTTTCAGGGCTGATGCTCATGACGGAGCAGCCATCGGGCATGCGCTTGGCCATCCCCTCGGGGATATGCTCTTTAATGACGACAATATTACCGTTGATGGTGTGTTTGGCGCGGTAGGTAATGCCGAACCCGCCCTTGCCCAGCTTGGAAATGATGGTATACTCACCCACAATGGCTCCCGGTGGCAGCGCCAGACGTGTGTTGGGTTCTTCCGTATGAGGGTGCTCGGGCTCAACCGGGGGTAAGGAAACGACCGGCGCGGGTGGGGGGGCCGGGTGGTGATTGAGAGCTGGTGCTGGGGGTGGGTTCATGCCAGTGATTTCCTGATGTTGAGGGTGCTTCCTTCTGAGGGGGTAGAGCTGTAGCTGCATTCATCCAGCGGAAGAGGGGGGAGTTGCTCCAGCGGGTTGAATGGCTCTGTGCTGTAATGGAGTGAAAGCTCGGCGGTTTCTTCATTGCAGAAGAATCGCAGGTTGAGGCGGTTTTCCGATGGTAGGGCGCTTATGATGGCAAGGAGGGCCTGTTGCAGCTCTGTCATGGCCACGGGGGAGGCCAGTACGGACTCCAGCATGCTGCTGATGGTGGTTTGCATCTCTGTGATATCTGCCTCTGCGGTAGCCCCGCTGATGGTGAAGTTTCTTTGCTGTAACCACTT
Source organism: Akkermansia sp. (assembly GCA_017549485.1). Classification (GTDB taxonomy): domain Bacteria; phylum Verrucomicrobiota; class Verrucomicrobiia; order Verrucomicrobiales; family Akkermansiaceae; genus Akkermansia. Next base: position 8,072 of record JAFYUT010000079.1, on the reverse strand, counting down.
GCCTTTGTATTCTATAGCCAGCAAGGTGCTGTCGGTGACTTGCTCTTTGTTGCCGGTGAAGCGGCGCAGGTCTACCTGAATATTGCGGATGAGCTCGGTGACGGAATCTGCCGGGGTTTCCAGCGATTGTTGAAGCCCGGCTACGCCGAACCGGTGTCCTTTAGAATCTGCAGATTTGAGGAGCCCTTGGGAATACAGTAAAATGCGTTCTCCCGGGAGGAGCTGTACAATGCATTCCCGATAAATAGATTTATTATGCGCCCCCAGCACGGTGCCGGAGCGCATGGGCAGTGTGCCGAAGCCGGTGCTTGCCGTGCTGCGTAGGGCTTGCGGCGTGCCGGCGTTGATGAATCTTACCATGCCGGTATTGATATTGAGGCGCGCTAAGAAAAGAGATAAGCGCGTTTTGCTGACATTGTTTTCGCAGAGGGTGAGGTTGGCCTCTGTCATTAATTCCGCCGGTGGCATGCCCGTGGCTGCCAGTGAGCGAATGACAGAGATGGCGCGCATCATAAACAAGGCACCGGGGATGCCCTCGGTAGACACATCGCCGAGCATGAAGCATAAGTGCTCTTGGTCGGCCATGAAAAAGTCATAGAAATCACCGCCTACATTCTCAGACTGAACGCGTGTGGCGTATATATCAAAGGATTTGCGGTCGGGGAAAGCGGGGAATTTTTGGGGCAGCACTGTGTTTTGAACGGAGCGGGCCAGCGCGTACTCTTTTTGGAGCCTCTCTTTTCTTTGCTCTACGTATGATTGCATGGCATCTACCATGGTGTTGATGCCGGTAGAAAGGCGTGTGAACTCCGGGGTGTTTCTTACATTGATGCGCTCGTCTTTATAGCCCTCGGTGATGCGGCGCAGGGAATAATTGATGCGAGAAATTCCGTTGAGTACTAATTTTTGCAGCAATACCCACACCAATAAGAACATGACGATGAAGAGCCATATATTGCTGATGAAGAGCTGCTTGAGAGATTCTAGGCTAATGCGGTTAATCTCTTGCGCCGGTAAAAGTCCAATGATGCGTATGCCGTTCTTTTCTATGGCGTAAGAGTAGTACTCCGTATCGCCGATGGTGGTTTGCACGGTTTTATCTATCGGCAAGGCAAGGAGGTCTGAAGTAGGGTAACTCAGCTCTTCTCCATTGATGAGGGCACCGCCTTTGAAGGCGATGATATGCCCGTTTTCTCCCAATTTGAAACGATTTGCCAAGGCTGCAAACGCAATATTTTGGCGTACGGCCTGCTCATGGAGGAATCTGAACCCTAATTGAACAATGCCCGGTGCATCTCGGCGGGATACGCCGGCGTATTGAATGATATCCCCCCTATGGGCATTTTTTCTCGGACGCTGGATGAGCTCTTCGCCGGGAGTGTTAATGCATTTCAGAAAATCACGGCTTTGGTCATGATTTTTTAAATCAACCCCTACCAGCATTTCCGGCGCGGCGGCTATAATGATTCCTTGCTCATTGGAGATACACAATTGGTCTGCCCCCACCTCATTGCAGATTTGTTGCAGTTTTTCGGGGGTGTTTACTATTTGCGGATTCAGCCGCAGAATCTCGGCAACGGCGCGTGTACGGTTGAGGGTGCTCTCATTGTTAATCTCAACAACGTGCTGCATGTTGTCGTTGCTGTAGCTGATCAGCTCTGCCAAGTCGTTGAGGCGGGTATGCAATATCTGTTCGGCACGCTGTTGTACTTGGCGGTCAAATTGCAGATACGCCAAGCCCCCTGTCACAACGAATGTTGCACAGACAAGCAGAAATAGCCATGTGAGAAACTTGCGCCTCATAACTCTCTTCTTAACACATATCCTACCATGTTTTGTAGGATTTTGCAAGCTTCAAATCATTTTGTTTGCTTGCATCTGTAAGATTTATTCCGCAGGGATTTTGTTCAAAAAAACACCCCTCATGGTGATAATGAGGGGTGTTTGCAATAAAAGGGAACCTGCCTGTTTTATTTCTTAGCCGTTTTTCTATGGCTTTGCTGCTGTTCCAACGAGGCGTACATTTTGCGGCAGTGGCTGTAACCGCGGCGGTCGGAGAGCTTTTGCATGCTCAGCTCGGATGACCCCCACTGGATGACCTGAATCTCAACCATGCGGCGTCCCCACTGGCGCATCAGCTCCGGCGTGGGTTGATAAATGTCAATCGTTCCCGTATCCACCAAGGCGCTGCCGTAATCGTCTACCACGTAGATGTAAGGCTGCCCCTTAATCTTGAAACGGGTGCCCAGCGGGTATACGGACCAGTCTGCAGCAGCACTGCGCACTTGGTCTGTATATTTAAGGGATGTGCCGATGGCGTTGCGCGGACCATAGGTCACGTGGTCGCTCTCGGTATGGGTGTAAGCGGTTGTGCGTACCACACGATTGCGTTGAGACGGGTGGTAGAACGGCATGCCATGCTTGTCTCTGCCCAACTTAGGCAGTTTGGGATTCGGCTTGGCTGAAGGGGACGGTGCAGCAGGCATGATGAAGCCCTTGCTGACACTCCGCGTAGCGGCCTCTGCACCCGGGGCACAGAGCACGGCCGCTGCAAGCAGCGTAACGACGCTTCTGATAAGTGTTTTAGCTGTTTTCTTCATTTGTATGCAGTGATTTTACGGCAATGTGAACATTGCTCCCACCCCATAGGAGGGGGATATGACTCATTCAGTCTACCATATAAAAGACGCCTTGGCAAGACTTTTTTTTGAGACACCCCCGCAGGTTGATGCGCGGTGATAGGTGATGCACAAGATGTTGTATAGCTGTGGGCGGATTGTCTGCTTTATCTTGTGATTGTTTAACTTTTGTAAAGGATATAATTATTAAATATTTTCCATGGGGAAAGGTTGCATGTGCCACCCTTGCGGGTGCTGCTGATAATAGCGGAATATGGATTTTGCTTTATCCGGTAATAATTGTTCTGCATGCTCCAAATAGTAGTTAGATTGGGCGGTATCTTTTTCAGCATCGAATAATAAGGCCAGATAAATGAGAGCTAAGGGGTCTTTGTATGTGGAGGCGTCTTCAAAGTTGAAAATGGCTTCCGACACATTTTTATCAACCCCGATACCGTGGTAATGAATATAACCGAGCAGGCATTTGGCGTGGGTGTATTGGCGGGATGCCGCCATCTTAATCAGTTTAAGGCCGGTCTCGGTATTTTTCTGCGTACCTTGGCCGGTGAGCAACATGTAGCCTTGAGCTGCCATCAGTACCGGGGAGGCGCTCAGCGCTGAACCTATGGCAAGGTGTCGGTAGGCTTTAGTTGCGTCTTTGGGGAGCTCTGCAGAGCCTTGGTAGTACATGCGGGCCAGTTGTGCGCGGGCCTCCACCTGACCCATAATAGCGGCCATTTTCAGCATAACAATGCCTGCAACCGGGTTACGCACCGGGCCTACGTTGATTTCCAGAGAGGACGGCGGGGCAATCATGTACATGCCGATGCGGAACAGGGCATCGGGGTTGCGTAAGCGTACGGCCTCTCTCAGGAACTTATAACTTTGGGTAATATCAATTTTGGCGTAAAGCTCAGATAATTCGAAGAAAGCGCTGCTGTTTCCTTTACCGGCAGCTTGCACCAGCATGTTGGTGATGGCCGCCGTATCGGGTGCCATGAGGCTCATGTGGTGCAGAATGTAGTGATTGCCGCGCTCTATCTCAGCCTTGACCTCCGCACGTTGCAAGTCCTCGTATTTTTCCAGTCGCCCTGATTGTTTCAACCACTCGAATCGGGTTTCAAAGCTGCCGCCGCTGCATGCTTGCATCAGCAGGCGGTCGGCGCCTTGGTCATTCTCTAAGGTGCCGATACCGTGGCGCATGCACTTGCTGTATTCTTGCATGGCGGGTACATAGCCGGCATCGGAGGCTTTTTTCAGTAAGGCTACGGCTTCTTTTACCTCGGGTGTGCGGTATTTGTCTTTGGGGAGCAGGTAGAGGTGTTTTTGCGCCATGAAGAGTTGAGCCGGGGGCAAGCCCTCATGGGCGGCGCGTTGCATCCACCACTCAATGCAGAACTCATCATCAGTAGCTTTCAGAATAGTAAACAATGCACGGCTGATATCAAAGGCATTGTTTTTGGTAATCTCTTTGAGCTGAGCTGCAAAGTTTTGGTATTCGGCCTCATGGTTTTGCGGGGCCGAGGGGTGGTCTATGAGAGGAAGAGCAGGGGCTTTCTCCTCTTTCTTAACGGTTTTTGCCTGCTTCTTTTTGGAACTGCGGGATTTTTTTGCAGGAGCTGCATCTGCGGCAGATGCAGCTATTAGCCCCGCTGCAAGCAGGCCTGATAAAATGCGTGTGTAGTTCATCATGGGGTGGTGTGGGTGGGTTAAATATGGATATCAAACGGGGACAGAGCCCAGCCGTTGAAGTTGTTTTTCTGGTAGTCAAATACCTGCTGTGCGCGGTCACCGAGGCCTCTGCGGGCGTGCTCCATGTAGTATTTTACCTTTGCTGAGTCTTGCGGCAGAGTGGGGCTGCCTTCATCATACATAAGGGCCAAATACACGAAGCAAATGTCAAATCCTTGCGTGGCAAGGGATTCAAGCAAAAAGGCGGCTTCTTTACCGTTTGACGGTATGCCGATGCCCCTGTAATTGACGTATGCCTGCATGGCAATGGCCTGCGGGTAACGCTGCTTGGCGGCCAGTTTAATCAGCTCATAGCCCTTATCCACATCTTTTGCTACACCGCTGCCGCTCATCAGCATATAGCCCTGTGCTGTCATGAATGCGACATCCGGTCTGGCCATAGCTCCGTTTTGGGTGTGTTTATAGGCTTTTACGGCATCTTTGGGCATACCGCATAAACCGTGAAAATAGATGTGCGCCAGCTTGGCTTGGGCTACCGTGTTGCCTAACATGCCGGCAATTTTTAACAGGTGTAGTCCGGCCTCGGGGTCGGTTTGTACCCCTAATTCTTCCGCAAGCTTTTTGTTGTCGGAGATAAGGTAGGAGCCCAGTGTGCACAGGGCCTCGGGGTTGTGTTGGGCGGCTGCGGCTTTTAAGTAATGGTAACTGGCAACGGCGTTAACCGTGGAGAGGTGGGTGGAGAGCTCATACATGGCGCTGTGGTTACCCATGCGGGCTGCTCGGGTCAGCATGGTAAGCGCGGTGAATTTGTCCGGTGCTTTGCCACTGAGGTAATAGACCACATGGTGATTACCTCGCTCAATCTCGCCCTTGACTTCGGGGCGGTTCAGGTCCTCGTACTTCATCAGGCGATCCGTTTGCAACAACCATGAAAAACGCGTCTCAAAGTTGCCGCTTTTGCAGGCCTCCAGCAAGATGCGGTCTGCCCCGGCTTTGTTTTCAAAGGTGCCTACGCCACTGCGCATGAAGGTGCTGTAGTCTACCATGGCGGGCGCATATTTTTTGTCTGCCGCTTTTTTTACCAGTGCCACAGAGTCTTTTACCTGCTTGGACTGTTTGAGGTTGGAGGGAACATAGTACAAATTGGCCGTGCCGATGTAGTTAAGTGCTACGGCGTTTCCTTCTTTGGCGGCGCGCTGCATCCAAGAGTCGAGACAAAACTCATCGCCGGTGGCGTTCAAGGCTATGAGGATGGCCGGGCAGGGGTCCGGGCTATTAGCTGCTGCCTGCGTATTCAGCGCCTCTTTGAACTTGCTGTATGCGGCTTCATGATGCTCGGGGGCAGAGGCATCGGTTGCCGTGGCCGGCAACGCCATACATGTCAGCGCTGCTATGGGCAGCATGAAAGGAGTGATGAGGGAAGACAGCTTCATATCCGAAATCCTGCGTGTTTGGTTTTGTTTATTCTATTCTCTATCTTATGCCCTTGCAAGCGTAAAATATGTCTTGTTACATGAGGCCCGTGGCAATTTCATCTGCCAACAAACGCCCTTTGAGAGTGAGTAATAGCTTGCCCTCGGGAGTTTGGGTGGCCAGTCCTTCCGTTTGTAACATGGCAATAAAATCAGCATCTTGAGCCCTGATAAGTCCCGGGGGCAGCCCCTCATCCGTTCTCAGCTGTAAGCCCAGTAATTCGGCCCTGCGGGCCTCGGGGGGCAGCTGTTCTCGCTCTGCCTCGCTGAGTTGCCCCTGTGCCATGGCTGCAATGTAAGTAGGGGTGTTTTCGGTATTGCGGTAGCGTATGTTACCCACCGTGCCACACGCACCCGGGCCCAGGCCATAGTAGTCTTCGCCCCGCCAGCAGGCAAGATTGTGGTGTGATACTGCCCCGCCGCGGGCGTAATTGGAGATTTCGTAGTGCCGGTATCCGGCCGAAGTCAGTAGCTCATCTGCAAGGGTAAACATGGCTACATCCGTCTCCTCGTCGCCTGCATCGGCCCCGTATGATTCAAAGAACGCGGTATCCTCCTCGTAGGTGAGGTTGTAGGTAGAGATATGATTCGGCTGCAAGGCGATGGCCTCTTGCAAGGTGTGGCGCCATTGCTCAACACTTTGCCCGGGGAGAGAGAACATGAGGTCCAGATTCACTTGGGGCATGCCTGCGTCTCGGAGCATGTGCACGCTGTGGGCAATTTGCTCCGGGGTGTGTTCTCTGCCCAGCAATTGCAATAAATCCGGTTCAAAACTTTGAGCCCCGAGCGATACTCTTGTGATACCCAGTTTTACCCATTGCTCTACTTTTGCCGGGGTGAATGTGGCGGGGTTGGTCTCGAAGCTCCATTCCTTTACCTCACTGAAATCAATTTGTTCTTTCAGTCCATTGACCAAGTTGTTCAAGTGGGTAGGGGAGAGCATGCTGGGCGTGCCCCCGCCGAAGTAGATGGTGCGGGGCTTATACCCCTGCGGTAAGCGTAGCTTGGCCTCGGCTATTACGCCGTTTACATAGCCCCGTATATCCGTATGTCCCAATCGGTGTTTATAGAATGCACAGTAGGGGCATATCTTGTTGCAGAAAGGTACGTGTATATACAGGTGCATAACGCTTTATCAAGAAAACGGGAGCCGGTTTTGGCCGGCTCCCGGTGTAGAAGTTTTATTTGCTTTGTATGCGTTTGCTTTACAGCTCGGCAGCAGCGGGCTTGTCAAGGAAGTACTTGGCATCCGGGTGCTTCTGCAGGTAAGATGCGGCTACATCTGCCGTGACGGGACCGTTGATAGCCTTGTTCACGATAGAGGCCTTTTTCTCGCCCCAAGCCATCAGGCGCAGCTTCTTGGCATCCATGATGGTGGCCACACCCATGGTGATGGCGTAGCAGGGTACGTTCTCAAAGCCACCGAAAGCGGGAGCGGCATCTGTCTTGGTCAGGTCGTCCAAGTGTACCTGGCGGGTGCGGGTGGTGTCATCGGAGCCCGGCTCATTGAAGCCGATGTGGCCCGTGCGACCAATGCCCAGAATCTGCAGATCCAAACCACCGCAGGCCTTAATCTTGTCCTCGTATGCCTGGCAGTGTGCGGCAATATCCTCCTGTGCCACTGTGCCGCTGGGAAGATTGATGTTCTCGGCGGGAATGTCGATGTGGTTAAACAGGTTGGTGTGCATGAAGTACCAGTAGGACTCCACGTGCTCGCGGGGCAGGCCGTAGTACTCGTCCAGGTTGAAGGTGGTTACATTCTTGAAAGAAAGGCCCTCCTCCTTGTGCAGACGAATGAGCTCTTCATAGAAGCCGAGGGGGGATGCACCGGTGGCCAAACCAAGTACAACACCTTTACCCTCTGCAGCGCGGCTGCGGATGAGCTCTGCTACTTCTGCTGCCAAGTTCTTGACAGCTTCCTGCTGTGTTTCGAAAACTTCGTAAGTCATGGTAGCATTATTCTATACCATACCCTCATAAAATCAATCCTAAAATTGCGAAATTAAAAAAAATTAAGAAATTTTGAAAATTTTGCTTGCAATATCCGTTTGAACATGGTAAGCTGCTCCCGCACACAGCACCTGCCGCTGTAGCTCAGGGGTAGAGCAACGCATTCGTAATGCGTGGGTCGTCAGTTCAAATCTGACCAGCGGCTGCCTCACAAAGGCTACAACAAGGTGTGGGTGCTCTCAGACATAGTGCCTCCTTAGCTCAGTTGGTAGAGCAGCTGACTCTTAATCAGTTTGTCCGCGGTTCGAGCCCGCGAGGGGGTACCAGTCTGAGGGTTCTC
>JAFYUT010000078.1 GCA_017549485.1 Akkermansia sp. | reverse complement strand
TCCGATCATGTGCCCCATGGTGAAATACATTAAAATAGTAAGTAGTGGCAGAGAAATCTTCAACCGCAGAGCCATGTGTTTCAGGGCATCTTCCGCAGGTGCCGCAGGTCGGCGCTCCGTCATGACCTCTGCGCCGTAGCCCGCCGCCTCTACCGCTGCAATGATGGCTTGGGGGGTGAGTGTTTCCTCGTGGCATACACGCATGCTGCCCGTGAGCAGGTTGACTTGCACATTCTGCACCCCCGGTAGTTGGCCTACCGCTCTCTCTACACGGGAAGAACAGGCCGAGCAGTTCATGCCCGTTACGCAGAATGTGTCTTGTTGCCCGTTCATGTGCGTAATTATACACCGGCTTCCTTGCAGCGTAAAGTTTGTAGCGTGTCTTTTTGCGGTGGCGCTGAGCCTCATTTCGTCAGAAAAACGAGAATTGAGGAACCGTGGGAATTGCTGATACTGAATAGGGCGGCTCCGCCTCAGTGGGGAAAAGTTGCTCTCGGTAATCGCGAAAATTGTTTTTGCGATGCTTTGAGAAAAAAGTATGCTGTCGTTAATGCGTGATAAGGGCACGCATGGCTTGCATTTTCAGGGTTGTTTCTGTCCATTCGGCTCGCACATCAGAGTCCGGCATCAGGCCTCCGCCTGCGTAGAGTCGGCAAAGGGAAGGGAAGCACTGCATGCAACGCAGGGTGACAAACAGGTGTATGCTTTGCGCGTTGATGGGGCCCAGATAGCCCGCGTAGTAACTGCGGTCAATATCAGGGGTGTTGCGAATGAAAGCTCTCGCTGCTTCGGTAGGGAATCCGCTTACGGCCGGGGTGGGTGGCAGGGTTTGCAGCAGCTCCGGCAGGTGTGTCGCCGGCATGCGGAAGCTGATATGGGTGCAGAGGTGCTCCAGCATGCGCCCGGCGGTTACGGTGTGGGGCCCATCTGTCTCAATCTTGCTTGCAACGGGGCTCAGGCATGAGGTGATGTGCTGTGTGACGAGGGCATGCTCTTGCAGGTTCTTGGTATCCCACGGGGTGGAGGCATCCGCGCGGGTACCGGCTAAGGCCATGGTGTGCCACGTATCACCTTGCCGCCGCAATAATAGCTCGGGTGTACTGCACAGCCAAGTGCCACCTTCCGGCGTGTGGAAAAGGCAATTGAAAGCCTGCGGTGCAGTGTTACAGAGGGTAAGAAAAGCGAGTGCTGCTGAGAAATGCTCTGCCGGCACATCCTCCGTGCGTGCTAACACAAGTTTGCGGAGCGCATTTTCCCCGTGTAGCTGAGCGGTGTATTGTTCAAACAAACGGTGGTATTCTGCGCGGGCGGTTTCCGGTTCTTGCGGGGTGGTAGGGGGCAGTGCCTCATATCCACACGGGGAGGGCGGTGCTGTCAGCTCCGGGCGTATGATGGAGGGGGGGGCATCATACTTGGCCAGCACAAATCCTTCTCCCTCGCAGCCGGGGCTGATGCCGCCGTCTTTTTGCATGCAGAATTGCGGGGGCTCTCCGGGCAGCGCATACCAAGCAAAGGTACACCGCCGCCTACACAGGGCATCTATTTGCTGTGGTGAGATATTCTGCATGCGCCGAAAGTCTAACACATGCGCAGCTTTTTCGCAACTCTTTTCAGTGTGCCGTCGCCTGCTTTTCTCAATTGGAGCTATGCAGAAAACGGCTTCTTACCACTCCAGAACGATGGTGGCGCGCAATTCTCCGTTGGAGGTGATGATGTGCTGAGTTTGGTTCCCGGCACGCTTGTGCTCTATTGCGATGGGGTGCCCTGCGAAGGTTTCTTTTTTGAAGTTGATGCGCATGCGGGCGGGCGCCGTGGCCGGTTGCATGGTTTCGGGCAGGGTATCAAGCACCCAGGTAAGGTAGGCACTGTTGTTGATATGGCCGTTGAAGTCAACATCACGGCGAGAGGCGCAAAACTCAACCGTAGCGGTCTCTGTAAACTCCTCGGCAAGTCGCAGCTCTGTATCAATGAGGGCAGGGCAGGCGTCCGGTATGTTGACGCGGTCTATTATTTTTTTGAAGGGCATGGGGCGGCGGGTGTTGACATCTATCAATACCCACAGCAAATCAGCCTGTGCCAAGATGTTCCCCTCCTTATCCAGCAACTCTACAAAACGACGTGCCTGCAGCGGCGAAGCCTTGCCCGTGTTGGAGCGCATGATAATCTCCTCTTTCCATTGCGGGCGGCGTATAAAGCGGAAATCACCTTGTACCTCTACCCATATCAAACCGTTGCTCATGCTCCAATCATAGCCCAATTGATTACTTGACGCGTGTGTCTCGGCGGCCTCTTGGCAATATTGCATGAACATGTCAGGCTTGAGCAGGTGGTCTGCTCCGCATTCATAACTGCTTACGGTGTGAGAGAGCTTAAGGTCTATCATGGTAGAGTCAACTCTACCATATGCAGAGGTCATAGTCAAGGCTTAATGAAACACGAGTTAATTTTGCTGTTCCCGTAGTCGCAAAAACAGAAAAAATCCCTTGTCTCAGGGAGAGACAAGGGATTTTGGAGAATATCAGACAGGATAAACGGCTTACATAGCCATGATGACGGCACCTGCAAGAACGAACACGGCAATGATGAGCCAAAGGGCAACAAGGCCGGTGCTGCTTTCAGCGTTGCCACCTTGCAGGTGGCTGTACTTGCTGCGGTTGCGGCTCTTCTTCATGAAGCCATCGTAATTCTTCTGCAAGAGGGTGGCTTCTACTTGGCGCATAACGTCAAGCAACACGCCCACAAGAATGAGCAGGGAAGTACCACCGAAGAACTGAGTTACTACCATGTTAAGGCCGCCCCATACGCTCAGCAAGCAGGGCAGGAAGTAGATGAGCGTCAGGAACAGAGAGCCTGCGAAGGTAAGGCGGGACATGGTCTGGTCCAGATACGTTGCGGTGGGCTGGCCGGGGCGAACGCCGGGGATGTAGCTGCCGCTGCGCTGCATGTCTTCAGAAATCTGCTGGGGCTGGAACATGGTTGCTACCCAGAAGTAAGAGAAGAAGAAAATCATGATGGCAGAGATGATGTAGTAGCCTACATCCGTGGGAGACATAAGCACACTCACAACGTGTGTTACATCAGATGCATCACCCCAAATCTGGCGCACAACCATAATCGGCAGGGCCAAAATTGCCGTAGCAAAGATAACGGGCATCACGCCGGAGTAGTTCAACTTGAGCGGCAGGTACTGGGTACCACCGTTCATGACCTTGCGGCCGACCATGCGCTTGGCTTGTTGCACGGGGATACGGCGCTGGGCCTGAGTAATGGTTACCACAAGGGCTACAACCAATACCATGAAGAGGATAAGGGCAACAATCAGCAAAGAACCCAGCGGGTTAATCTCGGTGCCGGAGCCTACAAGCGTGGTCCATGCAATGGCGAATGCACCGGGAAGAGCACTGATGATGTTAACAGAGATGATGAGTGATACACCGTTGCCGATGCCGCGATCCGTAATCTGGTCACCAATCCACATCAGGAACATGGTGCCGGTTACGATAATGAAGATGGTGGTGGTGGTGAATACGAAACCGGGGTTGAGCACCAAGTCACCCAAGCCGCTCAGGCCGATGTTGGCCGGGTTGCGCAGAGAAAGGGTAAGCAGATACCCCTGGATAACAGCAATGATGATGGCAAGAATACGCGTAACCTTGGTCATCTTCTGGCGGCCGCCTTCCTCACGCAGCATCTTCTTGAATGAGGGTATTACGGCACCCATCAGCTGTGTCATAATGGAGGCAGAGATGTAGGGCATGATACCCAAGGCAAAAATACCGCATTGCTGCAAACCACCACCTGAGAAGATGGTCAGAATGGCGCCCAATGCACCCAAGGGATTGTCACCCTTCTGGGCCTGTACGTCCATGTAATTCTTGAGCGCTTCTACGTCCACGCCGGGAAGAGGCAGGTGTACACCCAATCGCACGATGACAATCATCGCAAGCGTGAACAGGATGCGGCTGCGCAAATCCGGTACCTTCATGGTGTTGGCAAATGCGGTTATCATATGGCCTGTAATATTCTTGTGTTTGAAATGGTTCTTGCAGCGTTGTTTCTCGCCGGGCTCTGCCGTTTGTTCACTCTCGGCGTGTTCTGCTTGGCGAGGGAGGGGGAGGATTCGGCAAAATTGCTCTTGCCTTTCCTACACGTATGCCGGGTGGCGCTGCGCCACCCGGCTCGTGTAATATTTATCTGATGTCTGTCAGCGCGTTAGCGCTTTCTCAGTGGCATCAGGCCTGGGCGCTCAGCACCGTGAGGGTGCCGCCGGCGGCTTCGATCTTAGCGGCCACAGAGGCGCTGGCGAAGTCAACCGTTACGTTGAGAGCCTTGGACAGGTTACCGTTGCCGAGAAGCTTTACGGCGTCGCAGTCACCCTTTACAAGGCCTGCTGCACGCAGCTCATTCTCCGTAACCGTAGCGCCGGCTTCAAAGAAAGCCTCAAGCTGGCACAGGTTAACGATAGCAATGGTGGACTGGAAGCGGGCATTGTTGAAGCCCTTCTTCGGCAGACGGCGGTGAAGGGGCATCTGGCCACCTTCGAAGCCGGGACGAATGGAACCGCCGGAGCGGGCCTTCTGACCCTTGTTGCCCTTGCCGCAGGTCTTACCCAGACCAGAGCTCTCACCGCAACCGAGGCGCTTCTTGCGATGCTTAGCGCCGGGATTGGGCTGAAGTGTTTGAAGTGTCAACATGATGGTAAAATCAATGGTTGAATGTTAATCTCAGATAGCGGAGTCCTTCTTCTTCTTGCCGCGGGCAGAGAGAATCTGGTCAGCAGTGCGCATGGAAAGCATGGCCTGCATGGTAGCCTTCACTACGTTAGCGGCGTTGGAGGAACCCATGGACTTAGCGATGATGTTGGTAACACCGGCAGCCTCAAGTACGGCACGTACCTTAGCACCGGCTACAAGACCCGTACCGGCGGTGGCCGGCTTCAACACGATCTTGGCACCACCGAACTCGGTGTAAATCTCGTGCGGAATGGTCTCGTTTACCACTACAACCTTCTTCATGGCGCGCTTGGCGGCATCGGTACCCTTGCGGATAGCGTCAGACACCTCATTGGCCTTGCCGAAGCCGTAGCCTACCTTGCCCTTCTGGTCACCCACTACTACGAGGGCGCTGAAGGAGAAACGGCGACCACCTTTGACCACCTTGGCGCAACGGTTCACGTATACGACCTTCTCCATGAGCTGCGGACCCTCCTCTACGGGAGCCTCGTTACGGCGACCACCCTCACGGCGGGGACCACGACCGCCACGGCCGTTCTCACGGCGCGGGCCACGGCCACGCATGGGCTGCTGGGTGGGGGTCTCCTGAGTTGTCTCCTCAGCGGGAGCTTTCGTTTCTTCAGTGTTCATTACTGTTGCAACCTTTCTTTTTAGAATTTGAGACCGGCCTCACGAGCTGCGTCGGCCAGAGACTTCACCTTTCCGTGGTAGAGGAAACCACCGCGGTCAAATACAACCTCAGTGATGCCTGCTGCCAGGGCCTTCTCGGCGATAAGGGCACCTACCTTGGCGGCGGATTCCTTGTTAGCCTTCTTGAGCTCTACGTTCTTGGTGCAAGCGGCGCAAAGGGTTACACCCTTCGTGTCGTCGATTACCTGTGCGTAGACGTGCTGGTTAGAGAAATTAACTGCCAGACGGGGGCGCTCAGGCGTACCTGCAATCTTCTTGCGAATACGCGTATGAACGCGGGCGCGGATGGCTTTGCGATTGATAGTGCTCATTTTTCTGTAAACTTTGTAATAAGTGTTTGAGATGATTACTTGCCAACGCTCTTGCCTTCCTTGCGGCGGATGTACTCACCAACATAGTGAATACCCTTGCCCTTGTAGGGCTCCGGCGGATAGTAGCCGCGCACCTCAGCCGCGAACTGACCGACAATCTGCTTGTTGATACCCTCAACCTTCAGCTTGGTATTGTCCGTAACGGTTACGGTGATACCGGCAGGGATGGGGTGAAGAATGGGGTGGGACTTACCGAGTGCGAGGTCAAGGGCGTTGCCCTTAACGGCTGCCTTGAGACCTACACCTACGATTTCAAGCTCCTTAACGAAACCCTTGCTTACGCCCTCTACCATGTTGTTGAGGAGGGAGCGGTTCGTGCCGTGAAGAGCACGAAGAGCACGGGACTCGTCAGCGCGGCTTACGGTGAGCTCGGTGCCCTCTACAGCGGCGGTAATGCCGGTGGGGAGCGTCCAGCTCAGTTCGCCCTTAGCGCCCTTTACGGTTACGTCAGCACCATTGATGGTGACGGTAACACCTGCGGGGATTGTGATAACTTTCTTACCTACTCGAGACATAATGTTCTAAATGGTTAGGGGTTATTACTTACCATACGAGTGCGATAAGCTCGCCACCGATCTGCTGCTTGCGGGCCTTAGCACCGGTCATCATACCATGAGAGGTAGAGATGATGGAGATGCCCAAGCCATTCATAACGGTGGGGATGTCAGCGGAGTGTACGTACTGGCGGCGGCCCGGCTTGGAGCAGCGCTTTACGTCCGTGATGATGGTCTTGCCATTGGCGGTGAACTTGTTCTTCACCTTGATGGCTTTGTCCT
>JAFYUT010000077.1 GCA_017549485.1 Akkermansia sp. | reverse complement strand
TGTTGTAAGCCCCCATGTTGTCATTGGAGAGACGGGCGCTGATGTAGTAAGTACCGGCAGAGAGATTGAACAGGCGAGCCTTGCCCGCATTCATCTCCGGCAGCCAGAGGAGGTTGTTGTCAATATGCTTCCACGCATCCCCCTGCAAATGCTTGTGGAAATGCAGCGTATCGGCAGCGGGAGTGTTGATTTCCGCCTGCATGGCGGTGTTTTGCTCCTCAACGGAGGCACCAACCAGCGGATTGCGGGTAATGAGCAAATCGCCCTCGTCGTCCAGCTGCAAGTAGACCAAGGCCATGGTATCTTGAGGCACCGGCAGCGGGGTATTGAACGCCAACACCTCATTGATGCATTGTACGCTCGGCTGAGCATCCACGAGGGTTGCTTCTTGAAGCGGGGTGCTACCGGCGGTTGGAGCCGGAACAATATGGAGTATATTATCTGTATTCATTACTTCTATGATATATGTTGTTTGATGGGGCGCGGCACAGCAAGAGAGACGGAACAGCGAGCAGCCGCTGTTTCACAACACTTGACGTGCAGCAATCAAGGCATGCTTATAAGGCATAGTGAAGAACCATGCAACAATTCCGAACCTTCCGCAGGCACTTTTCATGAGAGACGAGAAAAACGATTGAGATTCTATAGCCGAAATTAGGTGCGACACAATGCTTCGGAAAACTTAGAAAAACGCAAAAATCATAACTCACACACACATAATATATGGCACTGTTTGCATCTTGACGGTACCACAAATTGTGGTAATATGCGTGCATGCGATGCGTACAATGCAGCTACATGGAAGACAAAGTGATTGACTCGCGCATGTCACGCGACGGCACCTGCATACGCCGGCGCCGAGAGTGCCTGCGCTGCGGTTACCGCTACACCACCTACGAGCAGGTAGAGCGTACCGAGCTGCGTGTTGTCAAGCGCGATAATGTACACGAGGCACTCAACCGAGAAAAGATTCTGCGCGGCATGATTAAAGCTTGCGAGAAACGCCCCGTAAGCATGGATCAGCTGGATATCGCCGCCGATGAAATCGTGGCAGAGCTGCACCGCGACCACCAGCGAGAGGTGCCCTCCTCCATCATCGGCATGAAGGTGATTGAGAAACTGCAAGCCATAGACCCCGTGGCTTACATTCGCTATGTTTCCGTATACCGTCATTTCTCCAACGTAGACGAGTTCATTGACTTGGTGCGCAAGATGGAGCGCAAGACCCTCAATGACCCCCTGCAAGCCAAACTTTCTCTGGGATGATAGCTTTCAAAAACAACCGCCCCGTGCTGCAAACCGGCCACTGCGTTATCTCTGATTACGACCGCGAGTGGCTCAGCAACCTGCTGCAAGAGGCAGCAGATGCAGCCGGCACCACCTTGCCCCTCAAAGATGAAATTGCAGCGGGGATTCTCCTCTATCTGGAGACTGAATGCCCCCTGCACGCCGTGCCGCTGGATTACCTTTTTGACCGCATGCGCCGCCTGTTGGAGCAAATCGGGCTCCCCCTCATTGCGGCCAACTTGCGCAAGCAAACGCCCCCCATTGATATTGAATTGGACACCTTGGCAGAAGAAGCCCCCCTGCCTCTCTTCTTCTACACCGAGCTCAAACGCCGCATGGACGGCTTACGCCGCATCGGGCTCGACACCTACCACTTCAGCGGTAAAAAAGAATGCTCCCTAGCCCTCGGTGACCGCCGGCGAGTATGCCCCACCCAGCAGCGCGCCCTCCAAGAGCTGGATGCTTTTTTGCAGGCCATCGCCTGAGCAAGGCGGCTGATGAAAAACATGAGCAGGCTGCATGCACCTGCTCATTAATGGTATCATTACTTTAACCCATCATCCCATTCTGGCACGTTTGCGGGAGTAGACGATGGGGGAAACAAGGCCGTGGCTGAGGGCCTCGGCAAACATGCGGGCGGCATCGGCAGAGTGAGAGGCGGCATCATGCACAGGGGTATCGTGTGCTATGCCGGTGGGCGATGGCGGGGCTGTGTGGTACATCTCCAAACACGTAAGACCTGAGGGTTCTTTTTGCCCACGGGCATTGATGCGCTGCGCGAGGGTATCGGGGTGAAACCAGCTACGCGGCAACAGCATGCGCAGGTTATTGATACCGCGCCAAATATCCGGGGTGCGCGGCACCACACGTACGGCGGTAATACCGCATTGCGCAAGGCTCTCCACATAAGATTGGCCATGGGGGTCTCGGTGGGCGGCATCATGCGGCAGAAAATGCGTGGCGATGTGGCCGTATTGCCGCTGCCAGTGGTGAATATGGGCGGCAAAGTGCTCCAGCGGTTGCTGGTTGGCCGCATAGTGATTGAGCCAATAGACAGACCCGCCGTAATACTGAACCAGCCAAATGGCCGTGTGGTCACTCAGGCCCAAATCCCACGCGGTGTACAAGGGCTCCTCTGCATTATAGGCAAAGTCGGCCCCTATGCGGCCGGCCTCTCGCAGCAAGGCAATTTGCGTGCCGTAGATAGCGCCATCGTTGCCGGTAGAGAATGCTTCATCGGGCGTGGTGGGGTACTCTTGGCGCATGGCAGCCCCCATGGTACGCTCCATGTGGCTGTACCAGCGTTTTTGCTCGGGAGCCAAGCGAATACCGTGCTGCGATTCGAGCTTCTCGAAATACTCGGCCATGGTATCGGGCCAATTGGCCCTGCCCGGCAACGCATAGTCCGGGTTGTCTGCCCAGCTGAAAAAGAAGAAGCGAAAATCCAGCGGGGAGAGTTCCCCGCGCGCCGCGTTTTCCATAGCGCGCAGGGTCATCTCATAATTCACGCCGTAGCGTCCGCCCTCGTGAGTGCTCTCCAGGATGATGGTGCCATCTGCCGGCACGGTATTGATGGCACCGGTGCGGATTTCGCGGGCGCGCCACGGGGCGTGAACCGAGACATGAGCCAGCTCAGACACATGCAAGAGCTGCAAGGTACCGCCACGCAGGGTGGTACCCAAGCGTACATCACTGCCGTTGGAAAATCCGAGTCGCGTGCGGGCATCGGCCACGGGGTGCCACTCATTACGTTTCTGTATGCCGGATTGCTGCTTGAGCAGCGCACCCAAACAAGCCAGCGCGCGGTCTTGCTCGTTGGGGTGGGGAGGCAGGTAATCCAGATGCTCCCAAGCAAAGCGCAGCTTCTCCAATTTCTGCTCGGCATCCGGCAACGTTTTGTCAATGATACCGGCGTGAAAATGCGGGGTAAAGAGACAGCGGTCGAGCATGAGCATGGCAACATAGGTAGAGATACCGAGCTGGCGAGCTTTGAGCACGGCATTGCGGTACCACAGGTTGCGGTGCAGACGCAGCTGGGCAGCATTGGGTTGAAACCGCTGCAGATGCCCTGCCTTGTTTTCAATCCAATACAAATGGTGAAGGCGCCACAGCGGGTCATTCAACCGCCCGCCGAAAGGATGTTGTAATGCGTCGGAGTTCATTATGTATCACTTATCAGTTTTGCGGGGAAACGGCATTTCGCTCACTTTATCGAGCAGGTATTGAGAGCCGCGCGTCAGGATATGCTCCAGCGTTTCGCGTTGCATGGTATTATTTTTAATGCGGGTCACGGTATTCTGCAATCGCTTGAATGCCTGTACGGCCTGCGGAGATGAGGCGCTGTACGGAGCAGCCAAGCACGAAATAATATCCGCCGCCAAACGCAGGGAGCGTAACACGGGAGGCGTCAGCTCATGGATGCTCTGCCTGCCCAACACACCGGCAGAATAGTTGGTATCTTCAAACAGGCGCATAAGTACCTCGGTAAGAGAAATACCATTGCACACGCGGTGCTCCATAAAGGAGGCATCTGCCACGGCCAAATCACACAGGGCATCCAGCGAGTGTTTAAGGATGCTCTGCCCCCACTCCATACGGTGCGCATCAGAAATAGCACGGTGCGGGGCGTGGGTAAAGCTTTGCAGCGGAATCATGCAAGCCTGCGGGTCGGAGGCATCCTTCACAGCGGAATCAGCCGCCATGTATGCACCACGCCGCACCTCTGTCATATACGGGGTGCGCTCACGCAGGTCGGGGGCGGAGGCATCACCGGGCATCAAGCGGCACAAGTGCGTGATTTCTCGCCCTCGGAGCTCATGCATCGGCTGGCGATAGACGGTGATATTTTGCAAGGAGGGGCACGCCAACTCATGCGGTTTCACATCGGGTATGGGCACACCACAGAAGTTCAGGAAATCGCTTCCCTTGGCAGCACAAAGCTCATGCACCTCTTTGAGCAGGCGGGTAACATGCAGCAGCGGGCGCACGGGTTTGTGCAGCTCCAGTCCGTTGGGGCGAGCACCGTTTTTGCCGCCGTAGTTAAGGTGGTTCCAGCGTATGCCGTTTTGTGTAGCATACGGCAGCACGGCCGGATACCTGCGCAAAACATCTAAAAACTGCATGGCATGCTGCACGGCGGGCTCTGCCAGCTCGGGGTACAGAGAGGCATCGGCATCCGTATACACCCCTACCTCATGTACGTCTTTTGCATACGGGAAAGCGGGCGGCGTATAGAGGGGCTCGGTAAGAGGCGGCACGGCTTCATCAGGCATGGGCGGAAGTTGCAGTGTGAGCACACGCCCGCGGTTGGCACCCGCCGGGCTCATGTAATGCAGTTGCGGGAAACGCTGCAACACGGCATCCAAATTAGCGATGGAAGCCGCAACCGCATCTTCCCCCACCGTGGTACCGGGTAGCAGATTTTGCGTGCAGAAGGGCTCCACATATTGATGCAACATATCACGCTCTATCGGGCTCATGCGCGGCCACCACTCGGCGGGAGAGCGCAGCAGAGCCATGAGAGAGGGAGATAGCGTATGCAGGGCCGCCGCCCCCGAATAATGACAACACCAGCTTTGCTCGGCATTTTGCACGGGGTCTATCCCCAGCATACCATTCAGGCAAGATTGTACCGCGGCATCGGGCAAGGAGGTAGTTTCATACCGGCTACGCAAGGTATCTACCTGAGGCAAAAGCTCCCGCAACACACCGGCTACGCGGCGGTTGCTCCACTGCATAACCCCGAGGTGTTTTTTACCCATTTGCACCATGGAGGGCATCTCGCCCTCTTCTACCGGCGGACAAAAAGCAGCCATACCCACCCATTCTTTTACCGAGGCAGGCACCGGCAAATGCGGTAATTTCATAAGGAAATATTGCAGGGAAAAACGCCCCATGGCATCTGCAATGGCTGCGTGGTACGACTCTCTCAAATGCGGGGGTGGCAGGGCTGCCATATCTTGAGCCCAAGGCTCGCCAACGGACATGAGAAAATCCACAGCCTGCTGCGGCTGCACCACCGAGGCGCTCAACAAACGTTGCCAAGCCGTGTAAAAACGCGCGTTGGCCATACCGAGCGGAGTAGCCGTGGTGTGGGCATCAAACACGTATGCCGGGGAGTGCTCGGTGCCCACCTCCACATGCATGGGAACCACACCGGAGCCATAGCTGCTGTTGTGAGCAAAGCGGTGTCGCAAGCGTTCTATCTGCAAGCCGGGTTGCAGGTAGGGCGCAGACTCCATCCAATGAGATACGAGATCGCCCAGCGCTTGTCGGCACAGCTGGTCATAACCGGAGAACTCGCCCTCTTTTGCCAGCGGCAGATTGCTCAGGTCCGTATTATTGGCACGGGCTGTTTCTGCCCAATGCTCATGAATCCCCTTACCGAGCGGCAAGAAGGTAAGGGCAGCATTGGCGGCCACATCATTCATGGCGAAAGCGGCCGATTCATGCCAGCGTGAGAACGAGCCATCGGGGCGGCGTAAGCGCCAATACGTGCAACCATCATCGCCCTGCTGCTGTTGCAGGGCTGCGCCCGTAAGCTGCATGAACACCCTGCACTTTTCTTCATTGCTGCGGGTGTATTCCTCCATGGGGGTGATATTGAGAGACTGCGCCAAACTGTCAGCAGGATAATTTTTAAGTTTATCCGCTTGGTAGCCCAACTCACGCTCTGCCAAGTGGGCATAGGCCTGTGCCGGGCTCATGCCGCGGGAAAGCGCAGTCTGAAAATCCTCGGTCATGGGCAGCAAATCCATCAGCAACTCGGTATTGGTGCGCACCCCCAAAAAGATGCGAAATGCCTCTTGCAGCTCAGGGTATTCACTATACTCTATATGCTTATAAAACGAGGCATGCTCAGACATTTTGCGGAGGTAATCCAGCGGGACATCGCGAATCCAATCAATGCGGGCACCACGCGTGCGCTCACGGTATTTTTTGCGCAGGTAATACCCCTGAATCCAATCGCACAACTTACCCAAGTTCTCCTCACGCGGCATGCCCAACCCGGCATTCACCAAAGTTTTACCCACGTTTCCCAAAAACTCCGCGCGTGTGCGCTCGGCCTCCACTCGCATGCGGGACACGGCGTATTCTTTGCTCATCATCGACTCCAGAGGGTTCACATTCATGAGGAACTGATACGACAAATCCTGCAACTCGGCTACGCGGTCTTGCAACAGGGCACGGCGCTCACGCTCGGCATACGGGGCATACGTAGCGGCGGGCTGCATGCGCTTGGGTACAGCCGTATCGGGGTGTTGCAGCTCTGCCAAGTAACGGGAGCTGCGCTCATAGCGTGCGGATTCTGCCCCGAAACGCACCTGCCACTCACCTAATTGCACACGTGAGCTGTGCACGTTGATGTGTGAGCGGGTCCACCACTCATCCCACAACGCCAGAACATTTTTCAAGCGTTCGGAATTGCGGGCCACGTAGTAACCGGAGCGGTCACGCGCATGCCCCGGCGTGTTGAGTATCTCCTCATGCGTGCGGGGTGCATCATCGCCTCGCTTTACCACCGATGCCTCGGCAGGCAAGCGCAAAAAATCACGCACCACCTCGGGAGATTCAAATCCCTTGAAATAATCCGTATTGAGCAGGCGCAGCGCCTTGACCGCTTCTACAATAAACCCGGGGGCAGACCACAGGGTAGACCCGCTCAATGCCTCACGCAACAAATCACCCTTGCGTGCCATGTTTCGCTCATTCACAATCTGATTCACTTTATGTTCATCAATACCCCAATCAAGCAAGCGGGTACCATCTTCCACCAAACGGTGCGGAGCCCTGAAATGACGCAGCGCCGCACGCCCTGCACCAATCAGCAAAAACGGCAACAAGGCGGCGGATTCACGCATGTTCACCTCAACATCCGTCAAATTATCGCCATACTGCTGCCAGTCGATACCGGATGCCGTACCCGCCACACGAGCCGCGGTCTCTTGCAATGAGAGGTCGGTTAACTGAGCCGCCTTACCGGCCAACATCAGCTTGACACTCTCGGCTGTGATACCCGACATAGCATTGAGAGATGCCCAGCTGAACGCACCCACCCCGCGGCCGCAAGATTTCATAAAATTGTTGATGGTGCGCTCCAACATGCGCCCGCCGATTCGGCTTACCCCCATGTAGATGGAGGCCTGCACCGCACCACCCACCACACCGGCGGCCAGTTGCAATTGCTGCGGTGTTTCAGGGGAACGCAGGCGGGCCTCAGCCACGGCATCGCCCATACCGGCAGCGGTGAGCGTGATAAAGCCCGCACCGCCTGCACAGGTTAACACGGCAGAGGGTAACGCCTCTGCGGCATCCATCAGGTAGGTTTCGGCCCGGGAGCTATCCGGTGCCAACAGGGGAATAACCTCTTGTTGGGTTGCATGGCGAATCTCTTGCACCACCTGCAAGCGCTTGTCCCACATAGCGGCGGATTGGCGCAAGGCTTGCCCGGTTGCACCCTCCAATCGGGCACCGATGTTATCTAAGGTAGCAATACCGGTATTACCCAGAGCTTGCCACACCCCCATACCCAATCCGGCCACGCCACGCCGCCACCCGCGCAGCATGCGTCCCCCAAGGCTTTCCTCCTCGGGTAATTCATCGGCACGGCGGGCACGGCTTTCTTGCACAGCCAGATACATGACCATCTGTTTATCCTGCGCAGGCATATCAGCCAGAGCATCTACGGCCCTTATCAACGATGGCGCGGAGTAAGCAACCTGAGGCAATGAAATGGCATCTTCCTCCAAAGCCGCAATCACCTCCATACCCTCGGCCAACTCCTGTGCCATGGGCAGGTAGCGCTCACGCTGTTGCTGCGCCTCGGCCGCAGCGCGTGCCGCCACGGTATGAGTTGCACTGCGGTACTCCTCTGACAATCCTTGTGTGATGTCCGACAAATCGGGCGCAGCGGCCCCGCGCAAGGAGGCTTGGTATACACGCTCGTATGCCGTGCGGGCAGCGCTGCGTAATTTCTTTTCATCATAGCGCAAAGAAAGCGCCATATAAATCTCGCGCTCATCGTCCGCCACCTTCAACTCTTGCGCCAATCCGCGGCGCAGTTGAGGCCAATCGGTCCGCACGCGGTTGCGGTCGGGATTGCGGTGGTCGGCATACCACGAGCGGTTGATGGTAGAAAACACGCGGTAGTCACGTTCATCCGGGGTGAGGGTGGCATCATCCGCCCCGGCAATGCGGCGCACCTCATCCGGCACGGTATCGGCATCGCCGGTGAGCAGGTGTTTCCAATAAACACGGTTTTTGCCCGCTATCGCTTTTTCTGATTCGGTCAGCTGCAAAGCCGCCGGTTTCTCCAATGCGGGAGCCTGCGGGGCGGGTGGTTGCAGCGGGGGCAACTCTTGTTTCAACACGGGAGCATCTGCGGCAGGAGCCACCTGCTCCGTCACGGGGGTATCTATTATATTCATATACTTTTTTATGCTAAATCCGAAAAACAAACCCAAGCATAACCATGGGTATGCAGCCCTTGCAACCACTCGGCCGCAGCTTGGCTGCCATGCTCTGCCAGCACCGGCATGCCGGCTAATTGCAAATCTCGCAAGCGTTGTTGCGCCTCGGTATCTTGCGGGCAACCGAACCCGCCCTCGGCATACAAATGCAACAGGCGGCGTGAAAAGGCACGCCTGTCCTCTGCCGCTAAACGGCTATTCATCTGCATACGCTCCACGAGCCTGCGGCGGGTGGCGGGCTCCAGCGGGGCCACCCCCACAGACAAAAGTAACTCGCCCTGCGCCGCCGCATCATCAGCGCATTCATCTATGCGGCGCAACCAATCAATATGCTCGGCCGTACTCAACGCCCGCGGGGATGCCACGGCCAGCTCGGCCTCATGCTCGCTTAAAATACCGGCCGCGGCGGCGCGGTGCACCCTAGCCGGGGAGCAACGGTTTTCCGCCGTAAGGGCCTGCGCTAACTCTCGGCGAGCGAAGGTGTGTTGCTGTTGCATCTGCGTGGCCACTTGCTGGCGGTCTTCTTCCAGAGAGGGTAACTGCTCACTGCCGGCCGCATGAAAATCTTGCAACGCCTGTATGGGGTCTGTTTGCAAAGCACGCAGCCAGCGTGCCGTGCAAGCCTTACTGTCCGCTTGCAACTTACGCTCTTTCACCTCAGCTTGCGGCACAAACACACCCGCCCCACTCTGTAACCATTGCTCGGCACGTTGGGCATCGCCGGCCTGTACCGCAGCATCTACCCGCTGCTGCCAATGTTGCTGAGCCTTGTTAATGGCAGACACCTTGTGGTCTCTCAACGCACGCAGTGAGGCCTGAGCACTGTATGCCTCTGCCAGCTCTGCACCGGCGGCGCGGGCATAAGGCGGCAGCGCAGCCACGGCTTCAGCAAAACGCGCTGAGCTGGCTTGCGCCCAAGAGTAATCCCAATCATCCACCTGCTGCTCGGCAAGCTCTGCCACGGTTTCATCCCCTATGCGGTGCAACTGCTCAGAGAACGCCGCCAAATCACCGCCGGCTGTTACTTTTTCCTCAGCATTCAATATCTGCTGTGTGCCCAGCACGGTGCTCACCACACCGCTTCCCAATTTCTGCGTTGCGTCAACCCATCCATGTAAATGTTCAACCGGTATGCGTGCAGGTATCGGGGGAGCCTGCTGCATGCCCCACTCTTTCATTCGTATTGCCATGCAGCCAGCATGCACCACTGCACGTTACAGCGCAACCTTGCCATAGCTTCCGCAGGCACTTTTCACAAAAAAAGCCGTCTCCTGTTACAGAGACGGCCATTAAGGGGATTTACCGGAATGATAGCATCAGAAGAGCTGCTTGAGGAAGCCGCTTTCATCCATATAAAGCTTATTGGGCAAGGCAAATTCAGAGAGCAAGCTGGGCCCGGAAACCACAAGTCCGTCCTCTTCATCTGCCGGCAGTTGTACCCTGAAGCAGGGGAGCAGAATACCGCGTGTACGGGTCTGCATGCCACGCTGTTTGGTACCATCGGGCACCTTGTATGTGCTGCTCGCCATGCTCATGGCAATGATGATACCATCATGCGTCGCAAAACAGGGACGCCAACGGGTGTTGGCCGTTGCAAGGTCTGCACGGTTGCTGAAATCAAAGAACGGCACTTGGCGCGGCGGTACGGACTCCAAGAGGATGCGGCGCATGTGGGTGCTGCCCACCAACTGTGAGATATTCTCGGGAATCTGCGCTTTGGTGCTCTCAATCAAGAACACCTGAGTACGCGTAATGATGGGCCAAAGCACGCCCAACACCAGCTCATGCGGCTCATCATGCCCCACGGTGGTAAGCAGCGGGTGGCGTCCCTCTTTAAGGGCATTGACGCGGCGCACTTGGTCCACATTCATCCACAGTCGGTTCAGCGCCACCAAATCACGCGTACCTTTAATAAGCAGGCTCAGCCATTGGCGTATGGGCTCGGGATAATTCTCGGAGATTTGCAGACCTATGAGCGCACCTGCCACCTGAATACCGTTGAGAGAAAAGTCACCATAATGCACCACAGCGCGGCGGCCGGTCTCCTCCAGCATGCGGATAAGGCGCTCACGGCGCCCGCCACCCGAGTTCTCCAAACATGTGGCCGCCAAGTCACGGAATGCACATACCACCGACTTTGTATTAAAGCCCTGCGGCAACGGGGTGCCCACCGCCACGGTGTACGGATAAGGCAAGCAACGCGGCAGTTTGAACGGCGGAGTAAAGAAGAAACGGTTACGATAATAGGAGAAAATACTGCCCCACACACCGTCCATATAAATGGGAATGACGGGCGCATGTGAGCGGCGGGCTATAAGCTCCATACCACGGCGAATCGGGGTAAGGCAACCGCTGCGGGTGAGCTGCCCCTCGGGGAAGATACAAATGAGGTCTCCGTTTTCAATAGCATGCGCCGCTGCGGAGATAGCCTCTCGCGGGTTCTTGCTGGAGATGGGCAGTGAGTTGAAAATTTCCAACGCCCACCCAAGCAAGCGCGTGCCCATGAACTCCTCTGCCACCACAAAGCGAATGGGGCGCGGGCACACCATGGTCAGGAAGAGAGCATCCGCGTACGTCACATGGTTACACACCAGCAAAGCGCCCCCTACCTCGGGGATGCGGTTGCCGTTAATGATACGCGGGCGGTAGAACAGTTTCATGACCCAAATGCCGATCATGCGGATAAAGTCGCTGGGGATAAGGCGCAGCGAGGTTATCATGATGAAGGCACTCATCAGGAACAGCACGCAGTACTGTGTGTTGGGGGTAGCGCCGCACTCATGCATGAACCACATGAGAATCACAGCCCCCAACCCCATCAGGTTATCGAACAAATTACCCGCAGCAATGATGTTGCCACGGTTGGCGGGGTCGCAGTGGTCTTGCAAGAAAGCATTGAGCGGCACCAGATACATGGCACCGAATGCACCTGTCAGCAGCAGGAACGCGTGATTGTACGGAGAAGAGGCATCAAGCACCGTGAGCATGAACGTGCTCACCGTAATACCGATGGCACCCAGCGGGATAAGCCCCAGCTCATTTTTACCGCGGCACAGGCAAGAGGCAATCGCGCCACCTGTTACCACACCGCCACCCAGCCATGCCATCAAAATACCGCATTGCAAAGAGAACGCCGCTGTATCGGTGGGGTGCATGGCCTTGGCAATCTGAATGAGAATCAGGAACAAGGAACCGGCCAAACACCAGAAATAGGCAATACCCAGCTCACTGAGGCGCAGCAAACGCTCACGCCACAGGTATTTCATCTGCACGAAATGCTCATACAACAAGCTCCAGCTGAACTTCTGCTTCTGATGGCTCGGGTAAGAGGGCAACCAAATAGAGGCTACGGATACCATGCACGCCAACGTGACAAATACCCACGTGGGGGCTATTACCGCATACCAACCGGCCTCTTGCTCTGCCAAATCAAATGGGTGTGAGGCATAGTACGAGTCCAGCAGCCAACTGAAGAGGAAGAACACACCGATTTGCGCCAACAACAACACAAATACCATACTGATTTCTATAATACCGCTGCCGAACCCGATATAACGGGAGCCCAGCAAATCTTTTACAATACCTTTCTTGGCCGGGCTCAATATCGTGGCCTGCGTGGCAAAGATGGCAAACCAAATGATGGATGCCTCCATGTCATGCTGATAAAAACAGAAGAGCATGCAGCTCATCACAATAATTTGAAACACGCTCATCACTTGAATGATGCGCGTCTTGCAAAAACAATCCGTCAACCACCCCACCAAGGGAGAAAATAAAATGTAGGGCAATACGAAAATTGCACCCAATATGTACTCAAGCGTACTGGCATCACCACCCCACAGCCATACCCCTAAGGGAATGAGCAAAAACTGCACTGCTTTTTCGTTAAACGCATTTTGTGCCTGCACGGCCACAAGAGTCCAGAACCCGCGCCACTCTTGCTTGGTCGGTTCTTTATAGAAATTGTCTGTTTCTTCTTGCATATGCTCTCTGTTCAGTATCTCATACTTTGAGAGATAGGCAAGAAAAAAATGCAGGATACCCCACGGATATCCTGCATTTTATGAGAGATTTATACTTCAGCGCATCAATCCATCGGTACGGATTCCCATACCCAGGAGTCTTCGTTGAAGGGAATGCGGTTATCACCGGCGTGGCAATTTGCCTCCTTGAGCGCCTGCATGACCTTATCAACATCGGGGTTGACGTCGCAAGTGCGGAACAGGTCGTACTTCTTGGCGTTGTTGTTGGCACCCTCGGTAATATCCTCAATGAAGAGTACGAAACCGAACTTACCACCGGGGATTTCTGAGATGGCAATCTCAATATCATAAGCCTGACCTTCTTTCACCTTGAAGGGCGTACCGGCAATCAAGCCACCCAATTCATTGTCCCAAATCTGGCAACCGGGAATACCCTTGATGAACTTGTAATCTTTACGCTTCTTATCCTTACCGCTGGCAATGTCGTTGCGGAAGTTATCGCCATCACCGGCACCGGACACCCATGCTGCACGGGGATTGGCTTTATCCCAGCGAGTGGGCAAACGGTAACCGGCATCAAGCACGGTCTTGCGGTCGAATCGCACGGCAAAGAAGTCGTCACCCGTACCGATGAAACGGAACGTACCGGTCTTGGGAGCAACTACCTTACCACGATATACGGCTACCCAAGCAGAGGGCTGGCACTCCCACTGAGACTCGGGCTTCTTGGGGTCGCCCACCTGGAAAGCGATGGGAGCATACTTAGCATAGGCCACCGGCAGGTACCAGTTGGAGGCGTACAGCTTGGTCTCAGACTTGTAATACTTGTTGAGCTCTGCCTCGTTCCAGTTGGCAAAGAACTTAGCCAAGGCTTCAATAACGGCATTCTGGTTCTCAGAACCACCTTTCAGGCCGGAGGGGGCGCCATTGCGCTTCAGCTTAAGGTCGTAGAAAGTACCCTCCAGCGTAGAGCCACCGCCCTCGGTGCTACCCATGCCGTCGCCACCGCCGCCAAGGCCGTCACCCAAGTCACCGGCACCCAAACCATCGCCGATACCGATATCGGCAGACAGGCCCTCACCCATATCGGCCATAGAGGTAGCAATGGGCATGGGCACAGCGTTCGGGCTGTTTGAAACGATAACGGGAGTAGTGGGGTCAGAGGCAGAGGCTTCTTCCTGAATGGCGTTTTCCTCGGAAGGCTGCTTACGAGTTGTCTTGGCATTGGGCTTAGCCTTCGGCTTATAAGACACGAAGGAGGCCGGGGCAGTCTGAGCCACGTGGTACACAAC
Organism: Akkermansia sp.; assembly: GCA_017549485.1. Classification (GTDB taxonomy): domain Bacteria; phylum Verrucomicrobiota; class Verrucomicrobiia; order Verrucomicrobiales; family Akkermansiaceae; genus Akkermansia. The sequence goes on along the minus strand of JAFYUT010000077.1, from coordinate 9,371 downwards.
GTATACCAAGATAGCACCACCCAGCAAGATGAACAGAACGCATGACAGCAACGCTGACAGCTTGTTGCGCAAAGAGGCCTTCTTGAGAGATCTCTCTGCTTCTTCACTCATTTGAATGTGTATTGCCATAAGTTGATTGTGGGGTTAAAATTCTCGTTACGTTCCTCTTATACCACATCTTTTTTCACATTACCAGCATTAAAGTGTTACAATTGTGTTACAATACCACCGGCCCCGACAGAAAAAGCAGGTGAGCCACTGCCCACCTGCTTTTTTACAAAGTTTTGATGCAAGCGCTATCAATCCATCGGCACGGATTCCCACACCCATGAATCTTCATTGAAAGGTATGCGTGTCGTACCCCCGGGCCAGGAGCAACCGGCGTCTTGCAAAGCCTTCATCACTTTGTCAATATCCGGGTTCGTATCACAGGTGCGGAACAAGTCATACTGCTTGGCTTTGGAGTTTTTACCTTCTGTCACATCCTCAATAAAGAGAACGAAACCAAAACAGCCACCGGGAATTTCTGAAATAGCAATTTCTATGGGATAGGCCTCCCCCTCTCTCACTGAGAACTCAGCACCGGCAACCAAACCACCTATTTCTCCATTCCACTTACCGCACCCCGTCACAGAGGTAATCATCTCATACCCCTTGCGCTTCTTAAGGAACTCGGCACGCTTGGCCGGCTCAGAAATATAACAACCGGTGGGGTTGGATTTATCATAATAAGACGGAGCGCGGTAACCGGCTTCCAACACGGTCTTGCGGTTAAAGCGCACGGCCAAGAAGTCGTCACCCGTACCGATAAAACGGAATTTTCCGGTCTTAGGCGCAACCACCTTACCGCGGTACACGGCAATCCAAGCAGCGGGTTTACACTCCCACTGAGACTCCGGTTTCTTGGGGTCGCCTACTTCGTAAGCAATGGGTGCGTACTTAGCAGCAGCAACCGGCAAATACCAACTGGAGGCATACAGCTTGGTCTCTGACTTGTAGTATTTGTTGAGCTCAGCCTCATTCCACGAGGTAAAGAATTTACTCAATGCCGCGACAACCCCGCCTTCATTGGCAGGGCCTCCATTCAACCCGGACGGGGCACCGTTACGCTTCAACTTGAGGTCATAAAATGTACCCTCCAGTGTAGAACCGCCACCCTCTTTGGAGCCCATGCCGTCACCACCGCCACCAAGGCCATCCCCCAAATCACCGGCACCCAAACCATCTCCGATACCGATATCGGCAGACAGGCCCTCACCCATATCAGCCATAGAGGTAGCAATGGGCATGGGCACGGCATTCGGGCTGTTAGAAACGATAACAGGCGTGGTGGGGTCAGAGGCAGAGGCTTCTTCCTGAATGGCATTTTCCTCCGAAGGTTGCTTGCGGGTCGTCTTGGCATTAGGCTTAGCCTTAGGCTTATAAGACACAAAGGACGCCGGCGCTGCCTGCACCACATGGTACACAACGTATACCAAGATAGCGCCACCCAGCAAAATAAACAGAATACATGACAACAAAGCGGACAACTTGTTGCGCAAAGACGCCCGTTTGAGAGCTTTCTCCGCCTCCTCGCTCATTTGAATATGAATCGCCATAATGAATAAAGAGATTAAATGTTCATGTTACTCTTCTCTTATACTCCAAAAATCGCAAAAATCAAGCATGAAAAGACCGATGTCTGCACACGCAGCGTAAAACTCACACACGCAAATAGGCTTTGTGGCGGTATAAGAACCAAAGGAACAACCAGAGCAGCAGCAAACTGAGAGAGGCATGCACCAACGCCGCAGCCTCTTCAGCACGTGCAGAAACACCATAGATTAACGGGTGGGTAACACCCCACCACAAGCTGTGGCCGTGCGGGCCGTGAATCTCGGTCAGTAAATACGCCAATAGGGCATTACAGCCTATAACTTGCAAGGGGAAGGCGGCTTTAGCGGCAAATGTACCGCAGCAATCAAACACCCCATGAAACAAAGCCATCAGCACCATACACCACCCACCACTCCATAGCACGGCCGTGGTCGTATATATATGTTTGATAAGCGGGGTATCATATTCCAACAAACAAGCCGCCGCCAAGCAACACAGCCCGGCCAACAACAGCACGCCGGCAGTGCGCCCGCCACGCCGAGCCGCAATAAGCGCACCGCAAATGCACCCCATCAGCGTAAGGGCACCGAATGACAAGGCTGTAAGAATCCAGCTATATGGCGTACCATCTTGCCACTCACCCTCCAGCAGGTGGTCAATGTAAATAGCCACGTTATTATCAGGCAAAAAGAGCCCCGCAGGTTGCCCATTGTACGGCACAAAACGCAGCAGGGCCCAATACGTAACCAAACACACCGCAACAGCTACGATTTGACCGCGCAGCCCACAGAACATCAGCACCAACGCCGCTATCAGGTACCCCTCAGCAATAGCTTGCAGCGTATTGCAAAACAGGCTCATATGTTCCACACGCGCACACGCCAAATTACCCTGAACCAACATACCCAGCACAAACAGCAATGCTACGCGGCGCAAGACACGCCACGCCGTGCCGAGCCTCCACCACGCACCGCCTTTCTCCCTGTATTTGGCAAAAGCAAAAGGCATGCTTGCCCCGGTAATAAAAATAAACAACGGCATCACCAAATCCCAGCAGGTAAACTCACCGCCCCACTCAGCATGGGTAAATTGCTGCATGAGCCACTCCGGCGCAGCATCACCGGCGCTATACTCCAGCCACAGGCGCAACACCGCCGCCCCACCGCAAAGCAGCAGCATATCAAAGCCCCGCAGCGCATCTATACTTGCTATTCTTTTATTCATATCCTCTCTTCTTCATGCAAACGGCGGAGAACGAACAGTTGATTCGCTCTCCGCCGTGTATCGAATTTTCAATTACGCTCTGTTAATGCTCAGCGCATCTCACACACACCTTCCATTGCCACAACATCAAACGGCTTCAATGTGATTTCAATGGGAGCATCCACATCAATGGGCGTATCCATGATGGGCAAGCGGGTTTGATCTGCAAAGCTGCTACGCAACACGACTTTCCCCTTAACGGCAGGCGGTACATCCAGAATACTGCGCAGAGTCCCCTTGAGTGTCTTGGTATGCTTGGAAGAGTTACGCACCGAGAGGGTGCACTTATTCATACTCCAAGCAGCCCAGCCATAGATGTCACCATCCTTCTTGTTCTTATCCCACGGGTTACCACCTACCCAGTGCGTATCGGCCAACACATCGGCATTGCGACGGGCCCAGGCAATACACTGTGCCAACTCATCCCAAAGTTTACCGTCCTCCTGAGCCATCAGGTCAGAATCCACGTAAACCTCCTGCAAACCGCTGCCACAGGTAAAGGCCGTGCGCATCTCTTTGACACAGTTGGCAGGGTCTTTGCTCATCACGCGGGGCGGACCATTCTTGGTAATGATGGTGCCGTGCGTCATCAGCGCGTTGATGGGGAAGAGCGGCGCCCCCGTCACAAACACCTCGTGTACCAAGCGATCGCGATAGGTAATCCAGCGGTCGCGGGCATCGCCGGCGTTACCCACTTGGTCAAAGTCATTTTCCTGGCGCCAAATGGAATCTGCATGGAAGAACCAGAACGGGCTGGCCCATGTACCCACCGTGGTATTAATGTAGATATCCGGGCGAGCCTCACGCAAAGCTGCCAACACGCTCAAAATACCCTCGGCATCCTCCAAAGCGCCCGGCCCCTTGGCATGGAACTTGGTAGAAATACCATCGAACTTGAAGTAGCGCATATCATAATTCTCAATCATGTGCTTGCAGCGCCCCACAAAAGCATTGAAGTATACCGGGTTCGATAACTCAAAGTTTGAAATCTTATTTTTGGGGTGGGTTGCATTCCAGTGAGAGATACGCATGCGCTTACTGGCACCGTAGCCGCCCACGGGCCCCAGCCACGTACCCATACCACAGCCCATGGAGGTAGCCACCTCATTTATCTTGCTGAACCCGTTCGGGAACCCCACGTGGAAATCCCACAAGCTGTTGAAGTCATCCCAGCCGTCGTCAATCACGAACGCATCAATCTTGACACCGCGCTTTTCAAACAGCTCTTTCTTCCACGTATTGATAATACCCAGAGAAATCTTCTCGCTTGTGCGCTTGGTCGGGTCGGCATAGTCATGCAGCACAATACCCACCTCGTACCAGTCATTGTAATGCACCATGGTGCGGTAGGGCACGGGTTTCTCGCGCTCAATATAGCTCAGGAAGGAGCGGCGCTGCTGCCCGGGTGCAAAGAGCCCGATGACGGAGTTCACCTTCCACGGTGTTCCCGGCTGCAAATCAGTCTTGCGCACCCAAGTGCCACGCACCATATCCTCCGGCACGGTGGCAGAGGCATCCTCCTCCGGGTTGCCGGTGGCAAGAGACAGCGAGATACGGCCACTGCTGCTCACGGGCTCGGTCTTCTTCTCTACCCAGTAGCGCAGGTGGTAGGTACCGGCTTTGGGAACGCTCAGGTGGTATTCTGCACCTTCCGACTTATGGCCCGTATAACCGGGGTGTATATCCTCTGCAATAACTTGGCCGCCGCTTGTCACCAGCTGAACACCCACCATGTTGAGGCGGTTGTTGCCTTTCTCATACTTGAAGTCAATGGCGCAGTCGCCACTCTCTTCAAACTTGACCGCACCCTCCGCTACAAGCAAGTGTTTCACCGTAGGCCCGAGCTTCTCATCATACTTCTTGCCATATACGGGGTGGAAACTCTCAGGCACGGCAAACACACTGCCAAACATGCCGGGGGTCCAGCTCTCGGCACTCCAGGCACTCTCATCAGCCCCACCGTGCTGCCCCACCGTCATCACACTCATGGGGGTCTCCAACCCCATGAAAAGCTTGTCCGTCACCACCACGGTACCGTGGGTTGTGTTGCCGGAGATAGAGGGTATCCCCCCCTCTGCCGTGGGCACCACCTGCAACGGTGTAATGCTTGCAAAGGGCACCGGCTTCTTACCGGCTTTTATAGTGTACTCTTGGCGCAGGTAGTGAGACCCATCGCGCAACACGGCGCGCCACTCTACCTTAAATGCCCCCTTGGGTGCCACAAATGTTGCAGTAATAGCCTGCCCTGCCTGCCGGGCTGATTCTTTCAAGCAGGATTCCGGTGCCAACTTGACCACCACCGGTGCATCCACCGTCATGTTGGTAGAGTCCCATTGGGTGCCATCTGCCAAGTTAATGACAAAGACCGGCTGCCCACCCTGCACCAGCTCGGTACCATCGGCAGCTTTTACTCCGCCAAAGGTGACACCGCCTTTCTTATATTCAAAACTCGCCGTCAGCGCATCATTGCCGATGCCGTATGTGCTACCCTGCTTGGTAGCTACGGCCTTGCCCGGTGCATCCCCGGGATACTCTACCGCAGCTGTACTCACTCCCGCAGCTGCTGCCAGCATTGCTAATAAAAATATATTCTTACGCATAAATCAGTATATGGGTTTATACTATTATTCTCTTCTACCATATATCCCCCCCTCATGGCAAGCTCATTCCTGCCAACAGCCCGCAGAATCTGCATTTTTCTCAGCCCGCATGATGAGAAAAAAAGAACCGCCACCCCTTCCTCGGGATGACGGTTCCATGTGAATTATCTGTCTTCGCTGATTACTTGCGACGGCGGCGGGCAGCCAAACCGGCCAAAGCCAACAGAGAAAGCGTAGCCGTGGTGGGCTCGGGGACATTGGCAGAGAATGTTGCGCTGCCACTCAAATCGGCATCACCCAAAACAAAGCCGGTGCACTTCTCACCGTTCAAACCAAAACCGGCAGCTGTTTTAGTGATGTTCACCCCGGCATCGGAAGTAAGAGTGATGGCAAAATTATCACTTCCGCGGCCAACAGTAGAACCCGTTGCTTGAGACAAAATCGTAAGAGTATACGTTGTATTTGCGGCAAGAGAATCCGTTACAACAACCTTATTATCTGCCAGCGTCAATGAATTACTTGCATTACAATGGGAACGACCGAAAGTCAAGGTAGACCCATTTACATAAAAACCATAGGCATTGAATTGTTCCGATTGACCTTGTCCCGTACCAATGTTGCTGGAAAGCACATTGACTAAGTTATGTTCTGTACCGGCCGTAGCAAGACCATTCAATGTAAATGTAATCACCATTTCACCCCATGCAGGACTTGTATCACTACCGGTTTTGGAAATGAAATAGTCGGATGTTGTGTAGCTGAGGGTTAAGGGGGTAGACAAGTCATCTACCTGACTTTCCACCAAAACCTCAGCACCGGATACAGCACCGCCCATAGCCACGAGCGCTATCAGTGTCTTCTTCATTGTTATTGTCGTTCTTATGCGTTAGTTTATATACACGCGGCTCATGTAGGCAGGGGTACTCGTCTCTTCGCGCGATGGAGTGCCGAGATACCTGTTACACGCCGCTGGGGGCAGTGTATCTCATTTCAAATGAGATATGCAGATGCTTCTTATACCCCCATGCGCTCAAAAGTTCACATCCCTTCTGGGATAAAAGACTATGCGTGGGCTCAATTAGAACGTTTAGTCTATTTTAAACGCAGAATCGGGATTTGTCGGGGAGTATAGGATTATTTCGGAGCGTGGGACTCAGTCCCCTTAAATTAATGCTTTGGTGGTAAATGGCAGGACTGAAGTCCTGCGCTCCGAAAGGCTATGACATCTTCTCCGTAAATTGATTTTTTTCATTACTCCCACGCGGATAAAAGCCTTTATTTTCATATAGAAATACCTGATTTTCTTCGTTGCTCTTTTCTGTCTTGCCTCGGCAATGTCCTTTTTTTGCTATACACTGAAAAAAACTGTAAAAAAAGCACTTTTTATCAAAAAATTAGCTTGTCATCTCATTTGAAATGAGCTAGACTGTGGCTACGTTTTGCTGTTCAGGTATCTCAGCACTCCGACGCGCGTGGAGATGAGTACCCCTGAGGGCAAGCCGTATATCATATAACTCATTAACCTAAAACAACAATGAAGAAATCAATCATTGCTCTCATGGCCCTTGCCGGCGTAGCCGCCGCTGAGGACTACACCATGCAAGTGCTGGCCGACGTCGTCCCCGTAAGCGATTATGAGATTACGGCAGACGACAACCTCTATGCCGGCGCATTCACCCTCACATTCGTGATTGAGGAAGGCAACGCTGTTTCCGGCGATTACGACATCATCGCTGCCTACTATCAGGTTAACAATGGCAACGGCTACACGGTTAACGCTTTCCAATTAAACAGCGATGGCTCTCTCTCCCTTAACCGTGGCAAAGACCTTTCCTCAACGACGCTTGCCAACGATACAACAACCGGCACGCAAGATAAGTCCGTATTCGCAAACGACGGGGAAGCATACACTCTTGCCGCCGGCACCTACACCATCGAGTATCTCGGTGGCACTAACGGTTCTGCCGCCGCAGATCTTTACTTGAATGGCGTTAAGGTTGCCGGCTTTACCGGTGGCAGCCACAATATGAATGGTGATGGCTCTGGCTCACTAGCCCTTAACCTCACGACAAACGATAGCTACAAAGCCGCTATGGTTCCCGAGCCTGCTACTGCTACGCTGAGCTTGCTGGCCTTGGCCGGTTTGGCTGCTCGTCGTCGCCGCAAGTAATTGGCATTGACACGTTATTTATGAAGAATCGCCATCCGGAACGGGTGGCGATTCCTTTTTTTTAGCAAAGTGCAAGCATAGAATAAGATTGCCAATAAGGGCGGAAAATGATAGACTGGCGGCAGCAACACAACCGCAACACACACCATGGCAGAACGCATCCCCGTACGCAATCCGAATGAGATCAGCAAGCTCCGCAAGGCCGGTGAGGTATCGGCCCGCATCTTGATGGATTTAATGCCCATCATCCGCCCGGGTATTACCACCAAAGAGATTGATGACTACGCCGCCGAGCTGTTCAAGCGAGAGAAGTGCGGCAACGCCTTTTTGGGGTACTACGGATACCCGGGGCAGTTGTGCATATCGGTAAACGAGGAGATTGTGCACGGTATAGGCGGCAAGCGAGTGATTCAGGATGGCGATATTGTCTCCCTTGATTGCGGCGCTATTGTGGATGGCTGGTATGGCGACAACGCCATGACCGTGGCCGTGGGCAATGTGAGCGAGGAAGCCAAGCGCTTGTTGGCCGTGACAGAGGAAGCCTTGTTCCGCGCCATTGCCGAGGCCAAGCAGGGTAACTCTCTTGTAGAAGTTTGCGGTGCGGTGGAGGATTTTGTAAAGCCGTTCGGGTTCGGCATTGTGCGGGATTATGTGGGGCACGGCGTGGGCCGCAAGCTGCACGAGGAACCGCAGATTCCGAACTACCGCCCCAAATACCCGCTGCCGCGTTTGAAGCGCGGTATGATTCTGGCCATTGAGCCGATGATTACACTGGGCAGTTTCCGCGTCAAAGTGTTGGAGGATGACTGGACTGCCGTGACGGCAGACGGCTCATGGTCCGCCCACTTTGAGCACATGGTAGCTGTGGGTTCCCGCGGCGGAGAAATCCTTACCGAGCGCCCGCGTATTGCCCTGCCCGAGCAATTGGGAATCAGTTTGTAAGTACAAAGTATAGAGTTCCGCTCGCCAAGGCTCGCAGGTTTTAAGCATAGCTGATGCTACCGCTTGGGCTCCGCGCCCTCAAGGCGCTGGCGGTAAGTTTGGCAATGCTCTGCCTACGTACGCCGTCGGGCGCAAGGTGAAACTTCGCGGCCGGAGCCGCTCAATGTATTGGCGAGAAAAAATCTCAGCGCCCATCAGGGCGACAAGACTCTTAGGCGGTGGTGGAGCGAGCTTGCCGAGCGAAACCTCCGTTCGTAATACATGATTATGGGAACCCCGTTGAAAACGGCGGTGACAGAAGAGCCGCGTACAGGGTGATACCTTGGCAGAGGGCGATATATAAAGCAGCGTAATAGATTGAAGCCACACATTATGCCACCCCGCCATACGGCGGGGTTCTGTTTGTTTTTGCGACTTACCGGGGGTTGCGCTGCTGTCGCAGCTCCACCCCCGGCTACCATATACCGCCTCGCCCTGCGGCGAGGCTCAGAAAATCGGCTCGCTACGCTCGCGAGTGAGAGCCACACAAATGGGTATTTGTGTGGGGCGACAATAGCTTCGCTGCATGTTACATTAGCCCACTGCCCATTTGCATGAAATGTCAAATGGGGTGAAACTTCGTCACATGTGTCCCAAAGATTTTTTCTGAGGAACGCAAGTACCGATAAAGCCAAAGCTTTCCGAAAAAAAAGTTTTTTTCCGGCACCCTGAGTTCTCAATTAACGTTAATTGAGATATACCCGCGAGCACAGCGAGCCTAGTTCAGAGCCCCGAGGGGCGGCATACGGTAGCCCGGTGGT
>JAFYUT010000076.1 GCA_017549485.1 Akkermansia sp. | reverse complement strand
GAGGGCATTTTAGTGCACCCGGGTAAAGCGGAAGAACGCAGCAACTTCCCCATCTTGGTAGAATACGAAAACAAGTGGAAGCGAGAGAAGAGAGATGACAGCTACAATCTGATGTATGTAGCACTCACGCGTGCCCGATTCGCTAATTACATCATTCTGCCGGGGGGCGATGAGCCCGCAGAAAATCCCACTAAAGAAGCAGATTGGATTCTCAACGCCCTGCACCGCCATAACAATGCACCTACCTTGGAGAAAGATACCTGCATAGGCCATGCAGATTGGTATACCCAAAAGGGCGGCAAAGTTCTCACCGTGGCTCCGCCACACGCCGAGCCGGAGCTCGGTAAGCCCTATGTTGCCCGCACTCGCATTTCTCCCTCTGCCGGCGATACGACAACCGACACACCGGCGGAACAACGCCTGAGCGATTCGCCGGCCGGCACGGATTTCGGCACCAAGGTACATGCCTGTTGGGAGCAAATTGAGTGGTTGGACTCCCCCCGCCCCGCATGGCAGGAGGCCCCGGCTACCGATGCTCAAAAAGTGGTTGCCCGAGCCTTACAACAAGCGGAGATTGCCGCCCTCTTCACCCGCCGCCCCGGGCAAGAGGTGTACCAAGAACAATCAGTGGAGGCCATTAACGATAAAAACGAGTGGGTCTCTGCCACCATTGACCGCTTGGTGCTGACTCATGATACCACGGGGCAAGTACAGGCCGCCCACATCATCGATTTCAAAACCAACAAGCCCATTCCTCGTGATGGGTACAACGATTTCGAATCATGGTTGCTCGCCCACTACGAAAGCCAAATGTCATCATACGCCAAACTCATCAGCAAGGCGTTCGGGCTCCCGGCAACGGCTATTACGGTATCCCTCATCTCCTGCCCGCGGGAGGGCAAGGCTCAGGTACTCACCTACACGGACATCATGAAGCCGCATTGAGAGCATACAAACAGCTTGCATCATTACCCCTCGTAACAATCAGCAAGCAGTACAAAAAGGGGTCAGCTTAATTTATGGCCGAACACCTCAGAGGAGCGGCCGCTGGCTTCCAGCGCCGCGCGGCGAGAGGCGGGTAGTACATCGCGCGGCAGCGGCTCGTAGCCCAAGCGGTCGCGGAAGTAGGCCACAGCACTTTGAGAGATGGCAAATATGCGGTCAAAGCCCAGGGCACGGGCTTTTTCCTGAATAAAACGGCACATAGCCTTGCCGTAGCCATGCCCCTCGTAATTCTTTTTGATGAAAAGGCAGCCCAATTCCGCGCAATTTTCGGCGGGGAACGGGTAGAGCGCCACGCAACCTACAATCGTGTCGTCCAGCGTATAAACGTAGTAGCTTTGCAGGTTCTCTAAAATACTCTCATAAGTACGCTCTACCAGTTTGGAGTCAACCACGCAGCGGGCAATCATCGAGAGCAGCTCGGGGATATCGTCCACTTTCAGCGGGCGAATCTCGCGGTACGAGTCGGCGTGCACCATGGTGCCCACACCTTCTTCAGAGAAAAGCTCATCCAACAACACGCCGCGGTGCAGGCCATCAAGCATGTGCACACGCGGAATCCCGCGGCGGCACACATCCGCCGCTTGTTTCAATTCGTCGGCACAGGTGCAATCTGCACAATCAGTGGTGCTCACCTCACGCTCAGAGATTGCAAAGATAGGTTGCCCACTGCGGCTGGGCACAGCATCTTTTTGCAGGCAAATGTATTTGGAGGCTCCCAACTCTACCGCCAGTTGAACACTGCCCTCATCAAAACGACCGAGCGTACCGGAGGGGATGATGGCTACCTGCGGGCGCTCCACAATTTCGCGCACGCGAGATACGGCAGCCTCCCCGGCAGTGAGGGGCAACTCTGCCAAAGCAGCGTGCATTTCACAAGCCCCTGCTCTGGAGGCCAGCCCCTCAGCATTGTCACCTTCGGCCACCAACACCAAGCGCACGCCTATTTCATGCAAGGCATCGGCATCCAACAGTGCGTCCACAAGGGCATCCTCCTGCAACAGGTCTTTGCCGATGTGCACGACAAAAAGCCTGTTACGGAAATACGGTACGTATGCCAATGCGGAGCGAACGTTCATCTGCGCGAACTATCTCAGGGATGCGTATAAAAGAAAAGGTGCGATTATCCACTCGGTCAATCGCACCTTTTCCTCAAATATCGATTACTTTTGCTCGTCGGCTGCCACGGTTGTACCCTCGGCGGGTTCCCCATCTATCAGCGACATGGAAACACCGGGCACAGACTCAGCCATATCCAGAGAAGACATCACCAACGGGGCGGAGCTATCCTTGCGCTTGATGTTGGCGGTTACCTTCTTCTTGGGCAGCACCATCTTTTTCTCAGGCTTCATGGCCATGCCCGGCATGGGGGCACCGCTCACACTGCCTTCCTCGGGCAACAGAATACCGGCAGGGGCAGAGTCAGAGGTAGAGTAACCGCCCACGGGCAGCTCCTCGGCTTCCTCATCTTCGTCCTCGTCGTCCTCAGTATCGGCACCGGCGGCCACGGGATTCTCGGCAAAACGCTTCTGCATGCGGGCCATCTGCTCACGCAGCATGGAGAGGAAATCCCCATTGCCCAACACATCCGTTACAGAGGAGTCCTCCTCATCGGCATTGCTGGCAGGCAGGGAGGAAAGGAAATCCTCAAAGGCGGACAAGTTGGTGGTAGAGCGGAAGAGATTGTTGAGAATCTCATACTGGATGTTGCTGATGAGCGTCTCGAAAATACCGTAGGCCTCACGCTTGTATTCAACAAGCGGATCGCGCTGGCCTTGGGCACGCAGGCGCACGCCTTCACGCAGGGCATCCATATCCATAATATGCTGCTGCCACAGTTTATCAATAGCCTGCAGCATGATATTGCGCTCCATGTGGTCCACGCGGTCGGGGCGCTCCCCGGCCACCTTTTTCTCGTACATCTCACGCACACGGGCAATGATGCGGTCTGCCACTGCAGAGGGCTCGCCGGCATTCAGAGCGGCATCTTCCTCGCTCCACCCCAGCGGGAAGGTAGAGTTGAGCCAGTGCAAGAGATCCAGACGGCGGATAGCGCCTGTATCATCCTCATTCAGGTAATCCTCACACTTGGTGTGGATGCCTTCGGTAAGCTGCTCGTAAATCATCTCGCGGGGCTCCTCGCAAAGGAGGGCATCATTGCGCATGGAATACACAATGGTGCGCTGCTGGTTCATCACATCATCGTAATCCAGCACGTGTTTACGCCACATGTAGTTGCGTTGCTCCACACGTTTCTGAGCACCCTCAATGATTTTGTTCATCATCCAGCTTTCAACGGCTTCACCCTCAGCCATACCGAAACGGTTCATGGCCTTGGTCATGCGCTCGCTGCCACCGAAATTACGCATCAAATCATCCTCAAAGGAGAGGAAGAACTGAGAGGCACCGGGGTCACCCTGGCGGGAGCAACGGCCACGCAACTGACGGTCGATACGGCGGGATTCATAACGCTCCGTACCCAACACAAAGAGGCCACCGAGGTCGGCAACGCCCTCACCCAGCTTAATATCCGTACCGCGGCCTGCCATGTTGGTAGACACGGTTACAGAGCCACGCTGGCCGGCGCGGGCCACAATTTCGGCTTCGCGCTGGTGGTTCTTGGCATTCAACACCTCGTGCGGAATACCGGCATACTTGAGCATGCGGGAAAGAGTCTCAGAGGCTACCACGCTGGCAGTACCCACCAGCACGGGCTGGCCCTTGGTGTAAAGCTCTTTAATCTTAGCCACTACGGCATTGAACTTCTCACGGCGGGTCTTGAAGATAAGGTCATTGAAATCCTCACGAATGCACGGGCGGTTCGTGGGGATGGGCAGCACGTCCAGCTTGTAAATGTCATGGAACTCAGCGGCCTCGGTCTCAGCCGTACCGGTCATACCGGCCAAGCGGGTGTAAAGGCGGAAGTAGTTCTGAATGGTAATGGTGGCGTAGGTCATGTTCTCAGCCTCAACCTCCACACCTTCCTTGGCTTCCACAGCTTGGTGCAAGCCCTCGCTCCAGCGGCGGCCGGGCATTTCACGGCCGGTATTCTGGTCAATGATGATAACCTTGCCGTCTTTTACCACGTATTCCTTATCACGCTCGTAAATAGTATAGGCCTTGAGCAACTGGCTGATAGTGTGCAAGCGGGCGGCATTGGTATCCAAACGCTTCAGCAGCACATTCTTGCGGGCCTCTTTCTCGCGCTCGGTAAGGCTTTCATCCTCATCAATGTCAACAAACTCCGTGCCCAAATCCGGCAGCACGAAATCCTCCGGGTGCCCCGGGCTGATAAGCTCACGGCCCATTTCCATCAGCTCGGCATCATGGGTCTTTTCATCCATGCAGAAGTACAGTTCTTCTTTGAGCTTGAAGAGCTCCAGCTTGCGCGGGTCTTGGTAAAGGAACAGCTCGTACTTCTCCACCATGCGGCGGAACTCCACATCCTCCTGAGAGCGCATGTACTGGCGGTTGCGGGGCATACCCAGCTTCACCTTGTAAAGGCAGCGACCCGCAGCAGCGGTATCACCCTCCTTGGCATACTGAAACGCCTTGGTCATGAGCCCATTGCAAAGCTCTACCTGAGCCTTGGATACTTTCTCAATAAGAGGTTTAAGCACATCGTATTGCTGCTCGCGCTCAATCACGGCGGGGCCGGAGATAATGAGCGGGGTTCGGGCCTCGTCAATCAAAATGGAGTCAACCTCGTCAATAATGGCAAAGTAGTGTCCGCGCTGCACCTGCGCATCGCGAGAGGTAGCCATACCATTATCACGCAGGTAGTCGAAACCGAACTCGGCATTGGTACCGTAGGTAATATCGCAGGCATACTGCTTACGGCGAGAATCATTGGGCATCATGCTTTGAATGCAGCCCACGGTCAGCCCGAGGTACTTGAAGAGCGCACCCATCCACATGGAGTCACGGCGGGCCAAGTAATCGTTCACCGTCACCACGTGCACGCCCATGCCGGTAAGGGCATTCAGGTACACCGGCAGGGTTGCCACCAAGGTTTTACCCTCACCCGTGGCCATCTCAGCAATGAACCCGCGGTGCAAGGCAATACCACCGATAAGCTGCACATCAAAGTGTACCATATCCCACTTGATGTTGGTGCCGCATACATCCACATCAGAGCCGCACATGTTGCGGGCCGCGCATTTTACCACGGCAAAGGCCTCAGGCAAAATCTGCTCCAAATACTTGGCGCGCATCTTGGCAAACTTGGGCTCAATCTCAGCAAATGCCTTCTTACCCAGTTCAATGGATTCAGGGGTGGGCTCCACCTGCGGCAGTTTCGGGAATTCATCCTTAAGTGCCTCAAAACGGGTATTGAGTGTCTCGGCATACTGCTTGAGCTGCTCCTCCCCGGCTGCCAAAATCACACCGCGCGTGGGCAAATCAATGGGGGTAAGGCGGTGCAGATAGCGCTGCCACTCACGCGTTTTACCTACCAAGAACTCTTGGTTCTTGCCGGAAATTCCCTCCTCTATGTCGAGAATACGCTTGACCACCGGGCGCAATCTGCGCACTTCTCGTTGATTCTTAGAACCTACGATTTTATTAAGAACCCATTTAATCATATAAAAATCTCTCTATTGGATGACACGAAAGCGCGCCCGAATTATGCACGCGGTGCGCCATTGTAGCACATCATCACCCCCCACGCAAGCATAAGCTCACATTCAGCAATGCCTTTTGCTCAAAACTTGTGTCATGTTATGCAGTTGCATGCAGGCAACCACATACATGAACAGGCGCAGATTTTCTTACTTACGGCGTTTGCCCATGGCGGTATTATCATTACGGAACATACCGAAGATGCTGTCAAAAATCCCCTGCTCTTGTGCGGCAGCGTAATCAACCTTCCACACAGGGCTGTCATCTTTGAAGGGGGGGCCTTCCATAAAGCCTTTTACACGAAAATCTTTATCACCGACCGTCAGGGCGCGCTCAATGGCACTGAAATCCGGCTTGCTCTCATTGGTACGGAACAACGCCAGCTCGGGCGATTTATCTGCCGGCACAATACCACGCGGGGCCGTGCCCGGGGATTTTACTTTTTCCACCAACAGACAGAACCCGAACTCATTACCGGGAATCTCCGACACCAGAATCTCAATGGGGTACTTCTCCCCCTTTTTCACTTTAAACACCTCACCGGCAGGGATACCACCCAGCACGCGGTTCCAGTGCGGGGTTTGCTTGTACTGGTAAAAAGCGCGTTTATTTTTGTTAGAAATCATTTCTTCCTGATAA
Organism: Akkermansia sp.; assembly: GCA_017549485.1. Taxonomy (GTDB): domain Bacteria; phylum Verrucomicrobiota; class Verrucomicrobiia; order Verrucomicrobiales; family Akkermansiaceae; genus Akkermansia. Next base: position 58,090 of record JAFYUT010000076.1, on the reverse strand, counting down.
GTACGCTTGGTACCCAGCACCATATCACCACGGGTAGGAATGCTCCAGCCGGCCTCCAGCACCAGCTTGTTGTTAAAACGCACCATCAGCGTATCATCCCCCATGCCCACAAAGCGGAAAAAGCCGCTCTCCGGTGCCGTTACCACACCGCGGTACACCACCACCCAGCCACTGGGGGCTACCTTGCGGTCATCCTCCTGCTCATTGCATTGGAATGCCTCCGGGCCGTAAGAGGCCTTGCAACGCGGCAGATAGAAATACGGGGCATACAAGCGAACCTCGGGGCTATAATAATCGGCAAAGACGCGTTGATCCCATTTTTTCTCATCAAACTCGCGTATTTTTTCCACCACGCCTTGGCGGTGCATAGCCTTGGCGCCCTCGCGTATGGGTTGCTTCAAGTCATAAAAACGCCCGATGAGAGCAGACTCTTCATCCACATCGCCGCCAAACGCCTGCATCAGCTCGTAATTCACATCCAGATTATCCCAGCGTTCTTTAGCCTTGTTCCACTCATCCTTGGCTTTATCCCAAGTCTCCTTACCCCATTCTTTCCCCTTCTCCCCCCACTCTTTACCTACCTTGCCGGCATCATCCCACAGATCCCCCAAGCCGTCTGTCCAGTCAGCCTGAGCCATGTCGGTCCCCAACACACTCGCGCCTAATAACAGTGCTTTAAATATATCCTTGTTCATAGGTATGATATAGCAAATTACCTACCGTATGGCAAGCCCAAAAAACAAATAGTGATAAAAATGCGGGGCAGCCCTTCCTTCTCGGGTGTTAGCGGGACTGAAGTCCCGGGCTCCGATTGAATTTAAAAACCGCCACTGATTTCTCAGTGGCGGTTCTTGAATAACATTTACCGACTGCACGTCGGAAATCTTTACTTACGGCGACGACGTGCAGCCAATGCAGCCAGAGCAAGCAGGCTCAGGGTTGCCGTGGTCGGCTCGGGGATGGAGGCGGTAGCAGTCAGAACTACCTTGCCATCAGTCTCCTCTACTTTCACGTTGGAGAGAGAAACGTAATCCGTACCGGACAAAATCTTGAGGCCATCAAGATTGACGTCATCGTTTTCACCGATTCCGCTAATCAGCTCCCACGTCAGCTGTACGCTCGGGTTAGCAACAGACAACAACTCATCAAATACAAGCTTGATGGTATTGGCAGCAAAGTCAAGCTTAGCAGCATCACCGTCCAGCGTTATGGCAGTGCCAGCAGCTTCGGTTACGTTAATGGTCAACATGGCGGCATCATCCAATGTCAATGCACCGCCATTCATGGTAAGCGTGCTGAATGCCAACGAGCCACCTTGAACCGTAACATCAGCGCCATTGCTGATAACGATGTCCTTGGCTGTGATAGAAGCGGCGGATTCAACATCTACATCAACAGTATGAAGCCCCTTAGACTCGGCTACCTGCACACCGAACAAGATGGTGTCAGACACCATGGAGCCACCGTTGGTCAATTGTACGGTTGTTACAGACGTACCTCCAGCTTCCGTATCGGAAACATGGCCGTAGCCGAAAGCAATACCCTGAGAGGTTTCCAAAGTTGACCCCTGACCGTCAACCGTAATGTTAGCGGCAATTTCAGCAGCACCGGTGGAACCCACAAACAAAGTACCTTCCAACAACATCTTACTGTTGCTCTGAATGGAAACATTCGTGGTAGACCCACTCTGACGGCCCAAAATGTGATATCCATTGATTTCTCGTTCATCAGTGGGGTCTTTATACTCACCTGTTGCTTTTTCCTCAATCGTGTGGGCAAAGGGATCAACATTGGAACCGGAAAGAACAACGGAGCCATTCTTAAGCGTCATATCCGCTTCAGCCAAGAAAATAGCAGAACGGAAATTAGCAGTAGAATTATCCAAATTGATAGTGGCCTTACCATACTCGCGATTAGCGTAATCTACCTTAACATAAGAGCCATCGTTATAACGGGAAGACGAAGCATCAGCCGAATCTCGGGTAGCTGTAAGATACTGGGCCCAATCTGCACCTTTGTGAAAACCGGCACTCAAGGATACGCTAGCATCAAGGGTAGAATTCTGCAAATTAAGGGAACCGGAGCCATCACAACCGCCAATCTGAACAGTACCAAGCCCACCTTTCACATTAACCGTGCCATTTGTAACATTCAATGTAGCACCATTACCGGAAACCTGAAGACCACCTTCATTGGAGAATGTTCCCCCTATGGTCACGGTACCTTCACGAACATCCAAACGGGACTTGGTAGTGTGTGTACCGGAAAGAGAGGCATCACTATCAACAACAATGGGACCGGTGTATGTTCCGGACAAAGCGCCGGAAAGATTTCCATCTTCCACAACTACGCCGGGCGTCTGGAGGAGGACATCAGCGCTAGCCACCTGAACAGAAGCCCCGAGCACTACGGCCATAAGAGCCTTATTTAAATGTAATTTCATGATATGATTGAATTTGATTTTTCGCGGCTCTCCTTTTTTTTCGGGCAAAGAGATGCAGGAAAAGAAAAAAAGCCGATTCGAATGAACACTTAAGACTAACTTTTTTTGAATGAGAGCTCAAGCTAAAAGAACACATTTCTCCATAATAACAATAAAAAAGCCACGAAGAAGGAACAATTAGAGATTTTTGAAATCCGGTGCCCCGAAAATTGCCATTTTTTTTGGGGGGTGATGGCGAGCGACAGCCTTTCGAAGCGCAGGACTTCAGTCCTGCCATATATCAAGAAGCCGCTAATGGATAATGGGACTAGAGTCCCACGCTCCGAAAGGAAAAATCAACGGCCACACAAACACCAATTTGTGGGGGAGACGGCTCGCGTTGACGAGCCGGAGAATTAAAAAAGGCCCCTGAACGGGGCCTTTTATTTAAAGCTCGTAGTAGGTATACCCGTTCAGGCCGGTGCGGTAGGCCTCCAAGGCATCGCGGCGTTGGCGCGGGGTCATGATGCCTTCCTCCACAGCGCGCTCGGCAAGGTTACGGAACTTGGCGACAAGGTCGCGGGTTTCGTATTTGACGTAAGAGAGCACGTCTGCCACGCTGTCACCCTCTTCTTCCTGAGTGTAAACGGGGCGGCCGTTTTCAAGGTGCACGCTCACCACATTGGTATCACCGAGCAAGTTATGAATATCGCCCAGCGTTTCCTGATAAGCACCTACCAAGAACACGGCCACGTAGTAATTCTCTTTACCCTCAAAATCATGCAGGGGGAGGGAGTGGGCAATATCCTCTTTATCAATGAAGTTATCTACCTTACCATCGCAATCACAGGTGATATCCACCAGCACGGTCTTGCGCGTGGGGCGCTCACACAAGCGCTGAATGGGCATCACAGGGAAGAGCTGGTCAATGGCCCAGCTATCGGGCATGCTTTGGAAGAGGGAGAAGTTGCCGTAGTAGCAATCCACCATGTTGTCGGATACCTCTTTGAGGTCCTCGGGGATTTCGCTCATCTCGTCAATACGGCGGGAAATCATGCCCATGATGTGCCAGTAGATGGCCTCACCGATGCCACGCTCACGCAGAGAGGAATTACCGTAGAAGAACTGCATGCGCAGCTGGTCGCGGTAATAGTTGGCATCATTGTAGCACTCTTGGATATTTTTACGGGTGAGCATGCGGCGCGTTTCATCAAGCGCTTTGAGCACCTCACTGGGGTTGTCGGGCAGCTCGGGCGGGGCAGCATCTTGCCCGGGTGCGCTGGCTACATCCAGCACATTGAAGACAAGCGCGGCATGGTAGGAAACAATAGCGCGGCCGGACTCAGTAACCAACGTGGGGTGCGGCACCTCACACTTGGTACACATCTCGCCCACCACCTCAACGATATCGCGAGCGTACTCCTCAATAGTATAGTTACAGGAGGAGTGGAAATTGGTTTGCGAGCCATCGTAATCCACCGCCAAACCACCACCCATATCAAGAGTCCCCATGGGAGCCCCCTCTCTCACCAGGTCAATGTACATGCGGCAAGCCTCGGTAAGACCCTCACGCACAACGGAGATATTCGGGATTTGGGAGCCTTGGTGGTAATGCAGCACCTTGAGGCAATGCAACTTACCGGCAGCTTTGAGGGTGTCCACCACATCAATGACCTGAGCCGTATTGAGACCGAACACCGAGCGATCACCGGCGGACTCGCTCCAATGGCCGGAGCCCTTGGCAGCCAAGCGCACGCGCACACCTAAGTTGGGTTCGATACCCATGGCCTCGGCACGCTCCAAAATAGCGGGCAGCTCATTGGGCATCTCCAAAATCAGGCAAATGTTAATCCCCATACGCTGGGCCGTGAGTGCCAAGTCAATGAATTCGTCATCCTTATAACCATTGCACATCAAGAAGGCCTCGGGGTCTTTCATTTGCGCCATGGCAGCAATCAGCTCAGGCTTACTGCCGGCCTCCAGCCCGTAGTGATAGCGTGCACCGTAAGATACGATTTCTTCTACAATCTCGCGTTGCTGGTTTACCTTAATGGGGTATACACCACGGTACACGCCCTTGTAATCTACCTCGCCGATAGCCTTGATAAAGCTCAAATTGAGCTCATCTATACGGGCGCGCAACAAATCACGGAAACGCAACAGCACGGGGGCATCCGTACCGCGCTCGGCCAAACCTTTCATGATGGTGTGCAGGCTCACGGGGCGAGCCTCGCCATCCGTATCAATCAGATTAACGGTGGCCTCGCCATTGCGGGAGACGCCGAAATAGCCGTTACTCCAGTTCTCTACACCGTAAAGTTCGGCAGAATCTGCCGCAGACCAGTTTTTTACCTTGCGCTTAATGGGAGCTTTTTTACTTTTCATTGAAGTGAAGAATGTGGTGAGCGGTGCGCGATGCGCGTATGTATGAAAAAGGGAAAGAATGTTGCAAAAACGGCCTAAAGAGCCGTTGATATGCCGAATGAGCTTATAGCTCTTATAAGAAAACTGCAGATTCCCGACTGAAAACAGGAATCTGCAGCTTCAAAAGATTCGGCTTAATGCGTGCAAGCGAGCTGTTGCTTACTTGGCGCGGTAGTACTGGTAATGTACGCGCTCGTCGATGGCAAGAGCCTCGCGAACAGTGCGGATTACAGTGGGCTCGGCCTCGAAGGCGAAGAGCATGTACTGGCCGTGAGTCAGGTGGTTAGACTCATAGGCGAACTCGCGGCGGCCAACATTGGTAACCTCCGTAACCTTGGCGCCTGCAGCCTCAAGCTGGCCCTTCATGGCAGCGGTAAGCTCCTCAAGGGTGGCGGCACCCTTCATGTTAAGAACGATCAGTGCTTCGTACTTTCTCATAACTTTGTTTTTAGTAAGATGTCTTGCTTTCGCAAAAAGCGGTGGCGTATGATGCACCTTTTTCAAACAGATTGCAAGCCTAAAGTGTGTTTTATTTGTATTTTTTTGCTTTTTGAGGCTTAAATGAGCTTCAGACGCACCAAATCCTGCGTATCGATAAGGCCCACAGGCTTGTGATCGGCATCCAACACCACGAGGTCGTCAATGCGGCGGTCGCGCAGCGTCTTCACAGCCGTCATGGCCAATTTATCAGCCTCTACGTATACGGGATTCTTGGTCATGTAGTCAGAAACCGCGTGCGTACCGCAATTGGGGTCTGCTTGGTAGGCGCGGGCAAAGTCACCATGGGTAAATACACCGGCCAGTGTACCGTCTGCGTGGGTCAGCACACAAGCACCGGCGCGGGCGGAGGTCATGGCAATAATGCACTCTGCCACGGTTGCGCCCTCGGGCTGAGTGGCATACTCCTTACGCATAATGTCGGCAATGCGCATCAACAAGGCGCGGCCCAAAGAACCACCGGGGTGGCTGCGGGCAAAGTCTTCCTTGGTAAAGTTACGGGCCTCCAGCAGGGCCATGGCAAGGGCATCACCCATCACCAACATGGCGGTAGAAGAAGAGGTGGGGGCCAGATTCAGCGGGTCGGCCTCGCGCTCTACGGCAGTGTTGAGCACCACATCACTCAGCTCAGCCAGCGTAGAAGAGGGCTTACCGGTCATGCTGATGATGGGCATGTCAAAACGCTTCAGGAACGGCATGAGCGTGAGCAGCTCTGAGGTTTCGCCGGAGAAAGACATGGCAATACAGGCATCGCCGTCCTGCACAATACCGAGGTCGCCGTGCATGGCGTTCATGGAATCCAACACCACGGAGGGGGCACCCGTAGATGTAAGCGTGGCTGCAATCTTGTTACCGATAAGGCCGCTCTTACCTACGCCCACCACAATAATCTTGTGGCCGGTTTCAATAGCCTTGCGCATGGCATTCACTGCTGCAACAAAGGAGTCATCCAGTCTCTCGCAGATGGCCTGCAAGGCTGCAATCTCATCCTCAAATACCTTTTTACCGCGAATCGTGTGATCTGTCGTCATAGCCGTAAGTTAATGGTAAATTTTTACTCGCTGCTGATTCTAGCACATCTCCCCTGCCCCTGCAATCATAAAACAGGTGTTTTACACGAAATATAAGTATTTTTCCCATCAATTTCGCAGATAGAAGCCCCCGTAGGCGTTTTTTTCGCAGGGTTTACATATTTGCAGCCCGGGCGTGAGCCGGCAAGTATACCGGCTTACGCATCGGCCTCAAGGTAGGCAATGATAGCGTGGCGCAGGGTGGCGCATGCCTGTTCTTCGCGAGCGTTCGTGGGGGAATCGGCCTGCAAAATGAGCGGTGCTGCGCCATCATACAGGTCAATAAAAATATGAGCCATATCAGCAGCCGTGTCGTAATCGGTATCCCCCATCTTGCGCAAAGCATCCAACACTTTACGAACCGCCGGAGGCAATGAACCGGCAGATTCTTTCTTGAGCGCATGCGTTAAATACAGAGACTCCACATGACATTTAAGGTATTCACGTATACACAATGCCTCTGCGGCGTTAATGGGGCCATCGGCCGCGGCCAAGCGGGTCCACAATTGACGCAGCGCAGCACGCAAATCCTGCTCCGACATGGGCGGGGCTTGGGGGCAGGCGCGCTTACCACAGCGCACCAACGCCTCGATAGAATCGCGCAAGCTGCTAACCACGCGAGGAGAAGGAGCAAAACCGAAGAAGCGGGAGGCATCTACCTTGTCCTCTTGCACACGATTGGCGAGTACACGGGATGACCACGATTTTTTGAGTTGAGCCGCCGCGTAATCGCAAAGCATATTCAGATAGGCGTTACGGCGATTGGCTAATAGAGCAACACCCGCCGCACCGGTTGCCAACAAGCGGCTCAAGCTGTCGGCAGCCTCAACAAATGACTTGGTACCACCCTCAAAAGGGCTTGTATTCTCGGCTTGCAGCAAGAGGGCGTATGAGTACGGCACGCGGCTCACCATGGCAGAACACGGAATCTCATGCGTCAGTTTATGGTCATTCCATTGTTGAGGTGTAAAGGTGTAACCAAAAAAATCTGCAATAGCGGTGCGTGTGGGCAAAGGCACATCCCCATCCTTTATGGCCAGATGAAACAGAAAATCCATCAGGTCAGATTCCAGATAGGTACACATTTGCTCCTCTGTACCCCCCAACACATTAGCCATGCATTGCGAGGCATAGCGCAAAAACGAACGCAGATATTGTTGATGTGCAGATGAGAACTTCATCTTATTGAAAGCAGGAGGTTAAGAAGCATTACGCTCTTGCAGAAGCGCCGTGAGGTGGTCTTTGAAGGGGCGGGTGACACGAGAAACGCCGAGATAAGTGGCAATACCACGCAGGTGCTCATCTGTACCGGCAATGCACTTGAGGTGGGCGTGAACCAGGTCTGCAATGGCGAGTAACTCGGCAGCCGGTATATCTCCCCAACTGCGGTTACCGCAAGCACGGGGCATAGCCTCGGCCTGCGTTGGCAAACGCAATACGGCATCATCACTTTCGGGCGCAGACACCAGTTTACCGCGGGCAGCAAGCTCGCCCACCATGCCCATGATACGGCTGCGGAGAGTGGGGGTAACCGCGGGCGAGAATGAGATATCTCTCAAGCGTTTGCAAAGGAAGCTCAATTTCATGGGGCCCTCCACCTCTACCACAGAATGAATGGCGGAGCGCAACCCGGCATCAGTCATTTCAAACAACGGGGGCAATGTAGACGAGGGGGTATACTCTTTGCCGGGCTCCCCGAGAAGAGGCGGAAGCTCTGCCACGGGCTTAGGCTCCGGCTCGGGCTCCGGTTCTGTGGCACCGGCGGGGCCGGCCTGAGCCGTCAGCTCCGGCAACTCAGGCGGCTGCACGGGGCCCATTTCCACACATTGTTTGAGAGCGGCATGCAGATTTTGCAGGGCGCGCTCGCGGTCTTGCCACCAATCCAGCGCCCACACACGCAGCATACGCCACCCCAGAGAAGTGAGCACGGAGTTACGCAACACATCGCGATCACGGGCCGTATTGGCCGCAGCATAAGACTCGCCGTCTATCGCAATACCGGCCAGCAGTTCGCCCTCGCGCTCGGGGTGCAGCACAGCGAGGTCTACCTTGTAATCCGACACACCCACACTACGGGTGCATTGCCAACCCAGCCCCTGCAGCTCAGCTGCAATAGCCTCGGCCAGCGCATCGGCACCTGCCGCAGCCCCACCCTGTTGCAAGCGCAGATAGGAGGCGGCACCACGGCGCGCGTAATCCAAGAAAGCACGGAAATCAGCCGCACCGCGAGCCTTGGTGCGGTTCAGGTCAATATCCTCAGGCTTAAGAGACGTAAAGACGTGCAACGCACAACGGGCACGGGTTACAGCCACATTAAGGCGGCGCTCACCACCGGCTAAATTAAGCGGGCCGAAGTTCATGGATACAGAACCGCGGGCATCCGGCCCGTAGGTGGTAGAGAAGTAGATAACCCCGCGCTCATCACCCTGCACGTTTTCCAAATTTTTGACGAAAACGGCCTCAGGGTTGGACTCCGAGAAGTAAGGCTCCAGCGATTCATCTGCGGCGCGGGCTTCATCCAACAATTCTTGAATGAGGGCTTGCTGCTGGGCATTGAACGTAACTATACCGATACTGCTGGCCTCTGTATATCGGAACCCATCTGCCCGCAGTTGCTCCAGCACATGGTTAACCAAAGCCTGAGCCTCTCGCATGTTGATGCGCTTGCTGCTGCCGGGCTCATACGTACCGGCGGTGTAATGATAGCGTACGGCGCAATCCTGTGCCATGGGGGCGGGGAACGTGGTGAGCTTGCTCTCGTAATAATTGGCGTTGGAGAAAGCTATGAGACTCTCAGCCTTACTGCGGTAGTGCCAAGAGAGATTGAGCGAGGGGATATCGCAGGCGAGACATTCATCGAGAATACTTTCCATATCCTGCTCTTGCTCGCAATCCTCCTCTTGCTGTTGAGCACGGTTGAAGAAGCTGGTGGGCGGCATTTGGCGGGGGTCGCCCACAATGATGGCATTGCGCCCGCGACCAATGGCACCTATGGCATCCCACACAGGAATCTGTGAAGCCTCGTCAAAAATAACCACATCGAACAGCTCGGTAGAGGCATCAAGATATTGCGCTACGGAGAGCGGGCTCATCAACATACACGGCTTAAGCAAGCGCGTGATATTGGGCACACTGCCCATGAGCTTGCGCAACGGCATGTGCGCTTTCTGTTTAGAGATTTCGCGTTGCAGCACGGCGGTTTCAGTGCCGAACTTAGAGATATCTGCCGCACGCTTGATAAGAGAGCCTCGAATATGCGTGGTAGCCAGTTTCATGAGGCGGGCATCTTGCTCTGCAAAATCGCTGATGGTACCCTCATGAATTGCGGGGCTGAAATTGCGCAAAGCTTCCTCAGATTCCACCACGGCACGAATACGGCGGCGGGAGAAGTTGACACGCGCCGCATTCTCTAAATCAGCCGCAGCTACACTACCGCTCAGCAACGCCTCTGCCAGAGGCGCAAAGCCGTCTGCCTCTGCCGTGGCGCGGCAGGAGTTCCAAATCACAATATCACGCCAGTTACGGCGGGCCTCCATAAGAGACTTACACCAAGTTTGAGTCTCACACCCTTGGGGAATATCTGCAAGCTCACCCCCCAATAACTCTGCTAAAGAGGCACGGCATTGCTGCCACAGGGTGGATTTTTCAGCATAAGCGGCCAACGTTTCGCGAGCAGGAGAACCGGGCAACTGCAACACCGAGCCCCGCTGCAAGAGACGCTCCAGCACCGGCTCATCCACGGGCAAGACATCTTTCAGTGCCATCGCAGCCGTGTTGACAGACTCGGCATCTGCCGGGGAGTAATCCAGCCCCTTATGCAGATGCTCGGGCAACCCGACAACCGCCGCCGCAGCCTTGCGAGCCTCTCTCATGGCCACCAAAGCGGTCAAGTCTTTCAGGCAATCCGGGGTGGCGCGGCTCACCGCTAATGCGCGCAAGTTTTTGCGCATGCGCATCATGCCGAAGAAACGGGGCAAGAACCACGAGACGTAAAGCATTTTGGTTTCGCCCAGCCATGTATCGAGCATGGGGTTATCAAGTGCCGAATCGGGGTACGGAAGGGTGAGCCCGGCCTTATTCTGCTGATACAAAGCCACTTGTTGCTGCAACGTCTTGAGTTTTTGCATGGTAGCGGCAGCGCGGGATGGCAACAGGAAAGACCAATCATCCCCGCCGGAGGATGCGGCAAATTGCAGCGCCGGAAGCAAGGCAGGCATTGCTGCGCGGTGGGAGTCGGCATCCATCCCCAACTGTTCCATCAGGCGCAGGTACAAGGACTCTCTTGCTGCATCCACCGCGGCATACGCCGCAAGAGCCTCTGCCAATTTTTCCTCGCGGTTCAGGCTGTAATCTTTAAAGCGAATAGCCTGCACACACGGGGTCGGCACCCCCTCCAGCAGCGAATAATGACGGGAAAGCAGGTGTGCCGCAGACTCCATCGCTTGGCGGCGTTCTGCCGTGCAAGTCAACAAATCATCAGCCATGGGAACAAAAGCCGGCAAATGAGCAAATTGCTCCATATTCCGCACATCATCGTAAAGAGAGGACCCTTCATCATGCTTGCGGTGCAGCTCCCACGGCAGCATATTGAGCTTATACCGCAAAGATGCCAGAGAATAGGCCGATTGCGCCCACGAATCATCGGCAGAGCCCTCGCTCACCGCCTCTACTGCGGATTTAAACTGAGCCAGCACGTTTTTCTTGTTAGCCTTGTTGGAGTGGAGCTCCAAGCAGAAATCTTCAAGCCCAATACGCTTAAGACGCTTATGCACCACCTGCAAAGCGGCAGCTTTTTCGGCCACGAAGAGCACGGTTTTACCATGGCCCAAGCAGTGGGCAATCATGTTGGTAATCGTTTGGCTCTTGCCCGTGCCGGGAGGCCCGATAAGCACGAAATTCTTACCACGGGCCGCCGCCAACACGGCAGAAAGCTGAGAGGAATCGCTGGACATGGGGGTATACACCTGGTCAGCCTCCACGTCATTATCAAGCGTAGCGGGGTCAGGGAATCCCACCTGCACCGGGAAAGAGGAGCGTTGCTCGGCAGCAATTTGGCGCACAATGGGGTTACGCATAAGGAACTCCTCACGGTCAGAGAGGTCCTTCCACATCAGATATTTCGTAAACGAAAACACACCCAGTGAGCACCCCTCAATCACCTCCCAACCGGGCATATTACTGATTGCCGCGCGCACGATATTGAAAATACGGTCAACATCTACTCCTGAGGCATCGGTGGGCAAATCCCCCTCAAGCTCGGGCAAACGCACCCCGAACTCCGTTTTGAGCAGCTCCAGCAGAGTCATGTTCATGCGGGATTCTTCATCCGTACCGCGCAACACAAAGCCCGCTTTTACCGAGGGCCGGGTAAGGCGCACTGGCAAAAGCAACAACGGGGCAAGATATGCTTTATCATTGAGATTGCTCCCTTTGCGATACCACTTGAGGAAGCCACAGGCAATGTAAAGGGTGTTGGCACCGCTTTCTTCCATTTCACGGCGAGCGGTGTTATACAGGTGCACCATTTGCTTGGAGAGGTGAGAATCCGGCATGTTAACAGCCAGTTCTCGCTTAGAGAACATGGAGCGCACACACTCCGCCAACTGTAGGCGCATCAGGTCAGAATCCTCACCATGTTGCACTTGTGAGGTAAGATTCCAGAACGTTTGCGGCACCACTTTGACACGGAAAGAGAGGCCCCCGGCCAACATATCCTCCAACGCGGAAACATCCGGCTGGAGCAAATTGAGCTGATTTTTCCCCTTGAGCGGGGTATTGAGCAGAGGATTACGCAGGGAGAGGTCCAGCAGCTTGAGCTGCCAATTCTCCATGCGCGTGCGCGGGCGAGCAGAGACAATTTCCTGTTCCTCACGGTTCACATGTTTGCGAGGCTCCGTAGCACCGCCGATGATGGGGCGAATCCCCACCTGTTCCCACAGCTGGCAAATATCCAGCGCATAGAAATAGTCTGAATCCCCCAATGCATTCAGCTCAAAGACACCCACGGCACAGGCATGCTCAAAAGATTTACGCGGGGTGGAGGCATCTCCATTCACATTGGTGCACTCAAACACCAGCAACTTGTTTTGGCACATCAGGTTGCGCACCGTAGACACCGGCGTACCCTGCGGGTGAGGCAAAAACGCATCTTGCAACTGCACGCCTAAAAACGCATGCCCGCTGATGAGCACCAAAAACGGGTTGTAGCCCATGCGCGCTGTGCAGGCGGCAAACAGCAAGGCTGAATCCAGACACGTGCAGCAGCGTTTTTCCATAATCTCGGAGGGCGTGCGCACCTTTTGCCCCACATTATCATCCAGCCAGCTCTTGGGTGGCAAGGCATACTCCAAACGATAAGAAGCCAAAGTGTCCCACAGGGAGGTCAGGCGGCGGGTCACCCCCTCGGCATCCTCCGTATAACCGGGCCATACCTCTGCTGCACCGGCGGCCTTCTTTACATCCTCCAGCACATTATCCACGGCGGGGTCGTATGGCAGTGTGAGGGCGGCCAACAACTCCGGGTATTCATGCCCACCGGCCCAGCGATTATAGGCCAGCCACTTGAAATCATCCCCGGCTTGCGCCAAAACCGTACCATCCTCCGCCAGCACCTGCACGGTAATGCGGCCGGGCACATCATCTTGCAGCGCGGACAGGCGTGCATCATCAAACTGCGGACACTCGCCATGGCGGTGGTATACTTTACCCGCCGGCAACACCCCCACATGCCACTCGGTATCTTCGGCAAAATCGGGTTCATGTTTCACCACGATACGAATATCGCGCAATTCTTGAGCCGCGCTCAGCTCCATATCCCACAGCACAGGACGAGAATTACGCAAATACACCAATGATGAATAGCGGTAGCAGGATATACGCAAATTTACCGCAGATGGAGAGTTTTCGGGGCTTGTTGCACTCATGGCACGTCAGTTATAGCAGTTCCCCCAACTCTATCAATCAGGCCGTATCATGTCAAGGTAAAAGTCAAAAAACGGCCCTCGACCTCAAAACACCCCAATTTCCCATAAAAGTCAGCAGTAATCACAGTTTTATCTTGAAAACTGACGAAAAATAGAGTAAAAAAGTGGTAGGGAAAAATTTACCCCGTACATCTTACTATGAACACTACATTCAAAATCCACGGCCTTTGCGCCGCTACACACACACCGATGAACGCCGACGGCAGCTGCAACCCCAACGCAGTGGACGCTCAGGCTAAGTTCCTTGCTTCTCAGGGCATTAAGTCAGTATTCATCACCGGTTCTACGGGTGAATCTGCCCACATGCAGCTGACCGAGCGTAAGGAGAACATGGCCGCTTGGGGCGAAGCCGGCAAGAAGTACGGCATCGATGTAGTTGTACACACCGGTGGCAACTGCGTGTATGACGGCCGCGAACTGGCTGCTTACGCTGCCCAGTGCGGTGCCACCGCAACCGCCAGCAATGCCCCCTGCTACTTCAAGCCGGGTAACATTGACCTGCTGGTAGACAGCTTGGCTGTGGAGGCCTCCGGCGCACCGGAGCTGCCCTACTCCTTCTATGACATCCCCGTGCTGACCCACGTAGGCTTCAACCCCTGCAAGGTAATTGAGGCATGCGCCAAGAAGATTCCCAACTTCGTGGGTGTCAAGTTCACCAATCCGGACCTTGCTCTGTACATGGATGCCCTCAACTACGAGGGTGGCAAGTACGACATTCCCTGGGGTGTTGACGAGTGGTTCTTGGGCGCATACGCCACAGGCGCCAAGGGCGGTGTAGGTTCCTCCTTCAACTACGCCCCGAAGCTGTATGATGACATCATGAAGGCCGTTGACGCCGGGGATCTTGCCGAGGCCCGCCGCCTGCAGCAGCTCTCCGTCACCATGATTAACATCATTGCCGGCAAGGGCTACATGGGTTGCTGCAAGTACCTGATGAGCGAGTGGACCGGCGTTGACTTCGGCCCGGCTCGTCTGCCCATGGGCAAGCAAGATAAAGCCACCCTTGAGGCTCTCAAGAGCGAGCTGAAGGCAATCGGCTTCTACGATTGGGCTATCTACAAATAAACCTTCAACCCCGCTTTCCTCATGGACACCAAAGCACTTGGTCAATTCTACAAAGACAAGCTGCTCAATGAGGTAGAGCCGTTCTGGTTTCCCCGTTCACTGGACACAGTGAACGGGGGTCTCTACCACTGCTGCGCACAAGACGGCACCTTGGTAGATACTGACAAGAACGTATGGGCACAGGGCCGCATGGCTTGGATGCTCCTTACCTGCTACAACAGCATCGAAAAGCGCCCGGAGTGGATGCAATACGCCGAGAGCGCCCTCAAATTCCTTGAAGAGAAGTGTGTGGACCCGGCAGACGGGCGCATGTACTTCCACATGACGGCAGATGGCACCCCCATCCGCAAGCGCCGCTATGCTTATAGCGAATGCTTTGCCGCCATTGCCTGGGCCGCCCACTACGGCGCCACGGGTGATGCGCACAGCGCCGAGCGTGCTCGCCACTGGTTTGACATCTACGCCGATATCTTCTTTACACCCGGCAAGATGGCCCCCAAGAGCACGGGCAACCGCCCCGGCGAAAACTTGGGTTGCCGCATGATTATGATTGTAACGGCTCAAGAGCTGCGCCGCTATTTGGGCGATACCGACGGTTTCTACACCGCTTGGATTGACCGCTGCATTGATGACCTGCAACGCCTCTTCCTGCACGAGGACATTCAGGCCGTGTTGGAGAACGTAGCCCCCGATGGCTCTGTGATTGACCACTTTGACGAGCGCATCCTCAACCCCGGCCACGACATTGAAGGCGGCTGGTTCGTATTGGAGGAAGCCCGCTACCGCGGGGGCGACAAGAAGCTCATTGAGATTGGCTGCAAGATGATTGACTGGGCACTTGCCCGCGGCTGGGACAAAAAGTACGGTGGCCTGCTGTACTACACAGACGTGTACAACAAGCCCGTGCAGGAGTACTGGCATAACATGAAGTTCTGGTGGCCGCACGATGAAGCACTCATCGGCACCTGCTTAGCTTACGTCATGACCGGTGATGAAAAATATGCCGAATGGCACCAAAAGATTCACGACTGGTCATTTGAGCACCTGCAGGATAAGGAACACGGCGAGTGGTTCGGCTACTGCAACCAGGACGGCACCACCACCAACGGTCTCAAGGGCAGCATGTGGAAATCGTTCTTCCACCACCCGCGTATGCTGTGGTGCTGCGCCCACTACTTCGGCGCGATTGACGCCCCCTGCTCCAACAAATAATTTCATACTCAATAAAATAACACGATATGATTATAGGCATACTCAATTCCGGTGGCGACTGCCCCGGCATCAATGCCGTCATTGAAGGTTACGTTTCAGCCGCGTATCGACGCGGCTGGCGCGTAATCGGCTTCCATGATGGTTTTGAAGGATTGCTGCCCGTAGCCGGTGGTCGCCGCTACGAAATGCTCACCCCCTACAAGACTCACAAGATTCGCTCCCACGGTGGCACCATTTTGGGCACCACCAACACGGGCAATTTCAAGGTCAATATCAATAAGCTCGGCCGTGCCCGCGTGGAGCCCGAGATTATGGCCAAAGCAACCAAGACAATCACCGCTCTGGGGTTGGAAGCCCTTGCCGTTATCGGCGGTAACGGCTCGGCCCGCACAGCCAGCCTCCTCTCCGATGAAGGTCTGCCGGTGATTTCCATCCCCAAAACCATCAACAATGACCTGTGCCCGGCCTCTGACTATACCTTCGGTTTCCAGAGCGCGGTATCGGTGGTATCTGAAAGCATAGACCGCATCCGCACTACGGCCAACGCCCACCAGCGCATGATGGTAGTAGAGGTGATGGGTGACCAATCCGGCTGGATTGCCCTGCACAGTGGTATCTCCTCTGCGGCAGATGTTGTACTCATCCCCGAAATCGAGTTCGATTTGGAAAAAGTGGTAGAGTGCATCAAGGCCAAGAAAGCCAAGGGGCAGCGTGAAATCATCGTTGTTGTGGCTGAGGGTTGTCGTCTGAACGGCAAGCTGGTCACCGTGCGCAACAAAGAAAACGGTGATGAGCGACTCGGCGGTATCGGTAACCGACTCTCCAAGATGCTGGAAGAAATGACCGGCATTGAAACGCGCTATTGCGTATTGGGCCACACCCAACGTGGTGGCAGTCCCTGCCCGTTTGACCGCATTTTGGGCATTCGATTCGGTGTTGAAGCGGTAAAACTCATTGAAGAGAAGCAGTTCGGTCGCACCATGGTGCTTAATGGTCACAATGTGGACAGTGTACCCATTGCCGAGGCCATTGCCGAGCCCCGCACCATCACCCTCGATAATCACACCGTACAAACGGCCCGTGAGTTGGGTATCATTTTCGGTGACCTCACACCTGAGGAAATGGCCCCGAAAGCCTGCAAAGCCACCCCGAAAGGCTGCAAGACCAAAAGTAAGAAATGAATAAAGCGATAAACAGGATTAAAGGTATGCTGTGCGCAGGAACCGCAGTGATGCTGGGAGCCTGCAGCCAGATATTCCCCCCAAAAACGGCCGCAGAAATGTCGCCGAGCTATATCGTTGTTGAAACAAACAACGAGCGCGTACTCTTCTCTGAAAACGCCAACGAGCGCCGCCCCATCGGCATGCTGGCCAACATTGCCACCGCACTGGTGGTGTTGGACTGGATGAAATCCGAGAACCTGAGTATGGACACCATGCTGACCGTACCGCAGGCTGCCTGCCGTTGGCCTGCATCTAACATGATGCAGCTGCGCCCCGGAGACCGCATCAGCCTGAGAGATGCCCTGCACTCCACCCTGATGTGGGATGACAGTGCCGCCGCCACGGCTCTTGCCTGGGCATGCGGTTACAAGCTCAGCCCGCAGGATCCCGAGGGGGCATTCCTCATCCAGATGAACAAGCTGGCCGAAGCTATCGGCATGAAGCAAACCACGTTCAAAGGCGTGAACGGAGCCGTGCGCTCTACCTCCACCGCCCGAGACATGGTGCTGCTGGGTATATACGCCATTGAGCGTCCGCAGGTGCAGACCATCTGCTCCAAAACGGACTATACTGCCAACGTAACCAACGCCATGGGCACCCGCCCCGTGCAGATTACCAACACCAACCGCTTGCTTACAAGCCAAGGTGTGGACGGCATTCGCTCCGCAGGCTCCGGCTCAGCCGGGTACTGCATCATGGCCTCTGCCAAACGCGGCAGTGTCAAAGCATACAACCCCACCCTCGGCAGACAATCCACCTATGCACAGCGTCTTCTCGTCATTGTGCTGGGCATG
The DNA here is from genome assembly GCA_017549485.1 of Akkermansia sp. GTDB lineage: Bacteria > Verrucomicrobiota > Verrucomicrobiia > Verrucomicrobiales > Akkermansiaceae > Akkermansia. The sequence goes on along the minus strand of JAFYUT010000076.1, from coordinate 40,399 downwards.
CCCACTGCCGATACGCGCAACAATAAGGCCGCAGCCCTCTTGAAAGACGGCTGGGAAGCATGGGAAATCTGGCAAACCTCCAGTGACACCTCTGATCCCTCCAAGTTTATTCGCCTGCCTAAAAACTAACTTTTTTCACATCATGAATATCGGAATTCTCAACGCCGGTGGCGACTGCCCCGGACTTAACGCCGTGATTGAAGGTGCCGTAGGCGCCGCAGCCGCACGTGGCTGGAAGGTCATCGGCTTCTATGATGGCTTTGAGGGGTTGCTCTCCACGCCCGATAACGAGCGTTGGCGCGAGCTTACCCCCGAAAACTGCCACAACATCCGCTCCATGGGCGGCACCATTCTCGGCACTGTTAACAAGGGTAACTTCACCGTGAAGAGCGGTGTGGGTGGCCGCATGCAGATTGCAGATGAAGTGTTGGCTCAAAGTAAGGCTACCGTAGAGCGGCTCGGCCTCAAAGCCCTCATCGTGGTGGGTGGCGACGGCTCTCAGACCATCGGTAACGAGTTGCGTGCCATCGGGCTGCCCATTGTGGGCGTGCCTAAGACCATTGATAATGACTTAGGCGCTACGGACTACACTTTCGGTTTCTGGACGGCTGTATCCGTGGTTAGCGACAACTTGGACCGCCTGCGCACCACGGCTGACAGCCACAAGCGCATGATGGTGGTAGAGGTAATGGGCCGCCACGCCGGCTGGATTGCCCTGTACGGCGGTATTGCCGGCGGTGCAGACGTTATCCTCATCCCCGAGATTGAGTTCAAGCTTGAAGAAATCGTCAAGAAGGTAGAGCTGATGAAGGCTCTCGGCCAGCGCGAAATCATTATCGTGGTGTCTGAGGGTGCAAAAATCGGCGGTAAACTGCTCACGCTGGACGAAGAGACCAAGGGCGAGGTTCGCTTGGGCGGCATTGCCTCTTTCCTCTCCACCAAGCTTGAAACCATCACCGGCATCGAGACTCGCTACTGCGTGCTCGGCCATGTACAGCGCGGTGGTTCTCCCATCCCGTTCGACCGCGTGCTGGGTGTACGCTGCGGCGCCAAGGCCGTAGAGCTCGTTGAGCAAGGCAAGTTCGGGGAAACCGTTGCCCTGCGCCGCAATGACATGGTATCCATGCCCATTGAAGAAGCTGTACGCACGCTACACTTGGTAGACGGTGAAAGCCAGCTGGTGGCAGAAGCCAAGGAAATCGGCATCTCCTTCGGCGATGATACCCCGCTGCGTATCTGATTTACGCCAAAACATTAAAACAACAACCGCTGCTTGTTTTACGAGCAGCGGTTGTTGTTTATTCGGAACAGGAGTATATCAATCAGCGTTTTCTTTAATTTCAATTTTCCGTTGAAAATCAATACCAACCTTGCAATAAGCGTTGCGTGGGGATGTGATAGTACATGGTAGATGCAGGCACTGGGGCGCCGGTATGCTGATTTTTTTCAAAAAGCCAAATTTGCAAATTAGAAGGCTCGGACTGTGTGACAGACACATAAACCCCGGGCATGACGTACACGGACTCCATAACACACCCGAAGGCTATTTCACCCTTTTCATTCAATTTTGCCGACATAAAGCGGCAGTGTTTCTCATCTGTCGAAAAAACATGTAAGCCGACAGAGGTATACGGCTTACTGAGATAACCGTGATACTTTGATTGCCAAAGCACTTTATTCTCCGCATCCCATTGTTCCGCTTGCGTATCGGTACGCGCATAGCAGGCCATCAGGCTTTTTTCCTCCGGCGTCATTCTCCGGGTCATGGGGAATGAGCAGGTGGAGAAATCCACACGCACCTGCTCCACCCGAATCATGTTGCGGCTATCGGGCACGGGATTCCAGTGCGAAAAATAGGCGGCATCAGCCTCTATTTTCACAAAGAGAAACGGTTTCACCGCTTGCTGCACCCTCTCCCGAAAAGCACGGCGAGTGCCATCTGCCAATTTCTCACAGGTGATGTATCGCAGCGTCTTGCCTTCCTCAGAAATCAGCCAAACACATTCGTGCAACACTCGTTCGCCATCCCCAGCGCGCATCGAGAACGCAAAGAAGTAAGCCCGCAGCTCAGCATTCCACTGCTCACGCGTTTGTTGCATCGAGCTACCGAATAATTGTTCAAACACGCCTTGTACCTCAACTACGGCAGATGCCTCCACCGATGTCTCTCGGCATGCATAAACAGGCTCTTTCGGCACACTGATGCACCCCATGGCAACGGGTGCAGACAGAATCATACTGAGCAATAGTTTTTTCATGATGTATTGTTTTGAGAAAAATTATTCTTCGATGGGTATAGTATATTGATGAGAGCTTTGTATCATCGGGTGCCCGGTCTGCGGGTCTTGAGCCAAAACCAACACCGCAAAATCACCGTGCTCAGGTATACGAGATGCCTTAACGGCCGCATACAGACCGGGAGCCAGGCGCCTGTATTGCGTAACCATACCGGCCCTCAGTTCACAACCATCCCAAGAGGCAGCAATAACACACAGCGTTTTCTCATCCTCCGAGAAAACATATAATCCACCCCTGATTTGCGCCCCCTCAACGCGAGCCCGCCAAAGGACTTTCTTCTCCGCATCCCACCGGGCAATGGCACCACCAGTGTTTTGTGGCATTCGGTGAATATAATAGAGCACCAGCGCCTTTTCCTCCTCCGTCGTTGTTCTGGCAGCAGAGGCATAATCTCGGTAACGGGCGCACATTTGCTCTACGCGTATGGTATTGCGGGCATCCGGCTCCGGAGACCATCGGGAGAAGTAGGCTGCGGTCTCCTCCCATTTCACAAACAGATAAGGAGCCACAGCCTTTTGCACACGCTCCGTATAGGCAAAACGGGTTCCATTTTCACGTTTCTGACACGTCAGGTAGCGCAATGTGGTGCCATCTGCCGAGAGCAACCATATACACTCATGTAACACTGTGGTATTTCCCTTGTCTCGGCTACGGAACGCGAAATAATACGCACCACGCTCAGCATCCCATTGCTCTCGCGTTTGCTGCATCGAACTACCGAAATAGTGTTCAAAAAGAGGTTGTAAAGCACCTGCCTCAGTCTCTGACACCTCAGATGAACGACAATGAGCATACACGGACTCCTCCGCCGCAAGCATTGATACGGTAGCGCATGTAAACAGGCATGTAAGCAAGCGATTTAACATGCTTGCTCATATAACATATTCGCCCCTGCATTTCAAGCTCAAATCCTCCCAACGGTTACGGATGATACAGTCGCCTTTTTAATCAGTCTTGAAACTGTACGGATTTTTACTCGACAGTAAGGGTGCATTCTGGTAGGATTAGGCGCGTAAAGACAAACAGATATGGTTACAACGGAATACCCCCACGGACAAGATTTCCCGATTCTGCGAGTAGAGACAGCCTTGTGTTCTGCTGAGATTTCACTGTATGGTGGCCACGTGCTGCAATGGACCCCCACCGGGCACATGCCGGTGATATTCATGAGCCCGCAGGCCGTGTTCCAACAGGGTAAAGCCTTGCGTGGCGGTATTCCCATCTGTTGGCCGTGGTTCGGCAAGAATACGGAGGACGCCACCCAGCCCTCTCACGGCATTGCCCGCACAGCTTTGTGGCAACACGCCAGCACCGAGGAGCTGGAGGACGGCACGGTGCGCATTGTGCTGGCCTTGCCCCCCACTCAAGAGCTGATGCCCAGCGGAGCCCTTATCATTGAGCTGGGAACAGAGCTGGTGTTGAGCCTGCTTACTCTGGATGTGCAACGCACCATGCCGTTCTCAGCCGCTATGCACACCTATTTTGCCGTGAGCGACTACGAAACCGTAGCCGTAACTGGCTTAGAGGAATGCGCCTTCACCGAATACGCTGACGATGCCATACCGCATTGCGAAGACCCGCTCATCCCCGCCGGACATATCGACCGCATTTACCACCCCGTCCCCGAGGAGCAGCTTATTACCATTCACGACCCCGCTTGGGAGCGCAGCATCAACATCTTCCGCGCAGGTTCCGGCTCTTCCGTGGTATGGAATCCCGGTGAAAAACTGGCTGCCGACATGGGCGATTTGGGTGCAGCAGCCTCCCGCGGATTCTTGGCAGTAGAGACAACCGCCGTACCGGCAGAAAACCTGATGTTGCGCTGTGGAGAAACCCACCGCCTCACCACCCGTATTCAGGTAGTGTCCATCCGCTGACGCCCCCCCCTAGCAACATGTCCGGGTTTATCAGAAAATGCAGCACCTCCCCACGCATGCTCAAGGGCTTGCTCGTAGTGCGCAAGGTATTGCGCATACTGATATGCCCGGTGCTGTGCATTTTATTGATGGGGATGCTGTGTGTAGCCGTGGCCGAAACCTGGACCACGCTGAGTACGGCTACCTCATGCCACGACACCCCGCAATCATGCGAATCTGCCGATGCCGTGGGGCTGGTGCTGGGATGCACTAAGTACATAGGCAAACGCCCGAATTATTACTTTTTGGGGCGCATGCAAGCCGCGGCAGAGCTGTGGAAATCGGGCAAAGTGCGCTGCATCATCGTATCCGGAGATAACCGAGAAAAATACTACAATGAGCCCGCGGATATGGAGAAGTCTCTCATAGAGTTGGGGGTTCCCAAAGAGCGCATCGTGAGAGACCACGCAGGGTTATGCACCTATGACTCCGTATACCGAGCCAAACACATTTTCGGGGCAGATAAGCTCATTATCGTCAGCCAACCGGCCCATGTAAGCCGCGCCGTTACCATTGCCAATTATCTGGATATTCCGGCAGAGGGCATCAATGCCCCGCTCAAACCCATTACCTACTCGGCTCAGTTCCGTGCATGGATTCGTGAGCGCGGTGCACGAGTCTCCATGGTGTACGACCTGCTCAGTGGCCGCAAACCCACCCACATGGGTGATAAACTTTCTCTCCCTTACTGACCTCTTTGCCATGAAAAACCTTATCACAAGTTTCACCACCGCCGGCATAGCCGAGTGGGTATGCTGCCCCGGCAGACAAAATGCCACCTTGCTCACAGGGTTGGCCGATTGTCCATACATTCACCGCTGGAGCCAGGCCGATGAACGCACGGCCGCCTACTTTGCGCTGGGGCGCATTCAAGCCACGGGGCGTCCTGTGGTAGTGGTTGCCGGAGACGGCGCATCGGCCACCGCACTTACACCGGCCGTGGTAGAGGCCTACTACCAACGCCGCCCGCTCATCATCGTGACGGTAGCCGACCGCGAAAACGCCGGGGGCTGCGGGGCGCCCGGCCATATTGAAACAGAAGGTCTCTTCGGCATGTATGCCCCTACCATGGAGCTTCAATTGCCTTGTCCCGTGGCAGCATTGCCCGATATGGTGAGCATGGCCTCAGAGGGGTTCCCCGTACACATCAATCTGCATCTTAATGAAACACCCACCTACGGTGTTGATTACAGTGGGTTACAGTTGGGAGATGTGCCTAAAGCACCGCGTTTTCGCGGCTCTGTGGCAGATTTGGCGCAAATGCTGCGTTTTCACGCTTATGAGGGGCTGGTGCTGCTCATCGGCGGGCTTGAGCCTACCGAGCAAGAGCCTGTTCTGTGGTTGGCCCGCACCCTGAGAGTTCCCGTAGTGGCAGATGCCGCCAGCGGCCTGCGCGAAGAATTATCGGCTTTCATGCTACACGGGGCTGATAGCATCCTTTTACAAACCCCGCCCCGCTACGTGTTACGCGTGGGCGATGTGCCCACCTGTGAGTTCTGGAGCGCGCTGGAGGAGATGCCCGAAACGCAGGTATACTCCATTACCCGCACCGGTTTTTCAGGACTTTGCCGTGACAGCATTGTAATTGAGGGCGAGCCCGAGCAGGTGATGAAAGCATTGGGGGATATCCCCCACACCGGCGATACAGAGCGGCTGCTGCCGCGCAGTCGCCGTTATTGCGGGAGATTGGAAGAGCTGTTGCTTGCCTACCCCGAGAGCGATGCCGCCATGGTGCGATACTTCTCTAACCACGCCGGTATTGCAGATGTCATCAGCTTGGGTAGTGCCACCACCATTCAGCTCTGGAACCGCTACGCCCAAACCAATATCTCCACCGTCTATCTGCGCGCCAACAACGGCACGGGCGGAGCAGACGGCACGGTATCTGCATTCTTGGCGAACAGCACCGATGCTGAATACGCCTGCTGCCTTACGGGAGACCTCTCTCTGCTGCGTGATTGCGCAGCGGCCTCCATGCTGCCCCAATTGCCCCCCTGCAAACGAGTGGTTGCCGTGTTGAACAACGAGGGCGCCGGCAAAGCCTACACCCCCGGCATGGATGACGAACTGCAACGGCTCATGGTACAGCCCCCGGTCTTTGATATGAAAGAGCTTGCCCACCTGTGGGGTGCAGAATACTACGCCGTACACAGTGAGGCGGATTTCGAGATTCTCGATTCACTGGAGGATAATGCCTTTGCCCTGCTCGATATCATCCCCGATCCGGACCAAACCCGCGCCTTTAACGCCAGTTTATAGTACCATGCGACTCATAGCCCTGCTTCCCTTATTGTTGCTACTGAATGGATGTTCTCTCTTCAATGCAGAAGAAAGGGCATACTATGAATGTGTCAAAAAGAACAACATGGTACCGCTGATGCCGGAGGAGGTTTACCCGGAGAATCCGGAAAAAGCGGTAAACCACATGCCCGAGGCCAACAATACCCCCCTATACGCCGCAAGGCCCATGAGTGACACTGTGCGCAGCACTCTGCTCTCCGCCATGCAAAAAGCAACCCATGTGAGATTGGAGAGAACGAGGGCCACCGACCCAAGCGACCATTGGCAAAAGAAAATGACCATCACCCGCACAGCCCCTACCCCCATGACACCGGAGGCTCAAGCCCTCGTTGCCCGCTGGGCTACGGCCCCGCAATGGCTGGACATGGAGCTACGCCCGGATATTGACATTTATGGCAGCTTCAATGAACGCGACCACTACATCTTTTTAGATGCCCAAGGCAATGAACTCGCCCGCCTGAGCGAGGGCATGCCCTACTGCCACCCCATCTGTAAACCTCTGGGACAGCGCCATTACTCTCACATGGCCAATGAGCTGGGCAAAGCCCTGAAAATAAAAGAAGATTAAGGCCTCCTCCTAATACAGAAAACCCGGCGTAGGCGGCTGCCGTTCATACCACCGTACACGGCAATTATCCGGACTCTTATGTCTTCCGTTTACAAGCTTAATGTTTTTTTGCAAGGGGGCAATAACAAGAGAAATAAAGGGACATATTTTTATCCGATGTGACTTGACAAAACATACAAATAATGTATATTGAAGCGCGTGAGCAAAACAAATGTACCAACCCTGCGATTACCAATATCGAATTATGCCGAGATGCGCCAAATGCGCAACTCACGGTTGGTATGTGTTCTGCGTTCAGCGGTGCTTTCTCCCGAGAAATCCCGCCGTTTTCGGCCCGCTCCCCCTACGGATTATGATGCATACCGCGTCCAAATAACAGCGGAGCATATCATCGTAGATTTATTGACCGATGGTTGTGCGGTATTTCGCTGTCTGTTTGAGTCAGCAGAAGATTATTGATAACGGAAAAGTTCACCATGAAGAAACTGCTGATGATTCTGCCCGCCCTTGCCCTGCTGAGCTGCTCTCAGAATGGGGAGCCGAGCATCGTCAAAAAATGGGAGGTTGTGCCGGACCCCATCATGGGCGAACGCCCACATGTAGAGGTGTATGAGGTAGAGTTTTTACCCATGCTGCCGGATAATCCCCATGCCATTATCGTAGGGCGTTTTTTCGTTCATGACAACGCCGTATTGCAATTTGATAACGAGGCCATGATGCAGGCTATTAAACGCCGCGCTGCTGCGATGGGAGGCAATACTATTGTTTACCCTCATACCGGCATTACCGAGGTAACGGTTGCGTATGTGCCCATCGAGCAAAGTCTGCATGGTGGGGATGAGTATTAAACCTACCCGGCGCAGCAAAGCACTTACATCTCCTGCAAAAATCTCAGTGTTTCGTAGAGTTTGTCTGTCGGCCTTGTTTTTTGGAGCCTGGGGAATCTGCGATCCAGCGTAATGTAGTCATTATTACGGGTCAGCAAGAGTTTTTGTGCAGAAATTTCCACATGGGAGATATTGCGACGCGTGGCAAGTATCTTGATTTTGTGGCAGATGAGTAGGTTACGAGCCTCTCGTGGTAGCTTGCCGAAACGGTCTGTCCATTGGCGCTCCAAGTCGTCCACATCATCCGTGGTCATAGCTTTGGCAAGCTGCGTGTAGCAGCTCATGCGCGTTTGCGTGCTCTCTACCCATGCGGACGGCACATAAGAGCCGATGAGTTTATCAGCATCGGCACGAGTTGCCATGGCGGCCTCGCTGACACAAAGGAAATCGGCCTTAAACTGAGCCTCGGCGCGTATGGCGGGAGCTTTGCCTTGCAGGTGGTCTATGGATTGGCGCAGCAACTGGCAATACAGCTCAAACCCGATGGCCGCAATGTGCCCACTTTGTTGAGTACCCAACAAGTTACCTGCACCGCGAATCTCCAAATCTCGCATGGCTATTTTAAAGCCGCTGCCCAACTCGGTGTATTGTTTAATGGCAGCCACGCGTTTGCGGGCATCTCCCGTACACAGCGCCCCCTCCGGCAGCAGCAGGTATGCGTAGGCGCGGTGTCCGCCACGGCCCACACGCCCGCGCAGCTGGTACAAATCTGCCAACCCGAAGCGGTCTGCACGGTCTATAATGATGGTGTTGGCATTGGGGATATCTATACCGCTTTCAATAATAGTGGTGGAGAGCAGAATATCTGCCTGACCATTAATGAAATCTCGCATCACGCACTCTAAATCACCTTTATCCATTTGGCCGTGTCCCACCACAATGCGGGCTTTGGGGACGAGGCGTTGCAGGGTTTCTGCCATTTTATGGATAGAAGATACACGATTGTGCAAGAAAAAGACTTGGCCGTTGCGTGCCAGCTCTCGCTCTATGGCGCGTGTTATCAGCTCCTCATTATACGGGCATACAGCCGTTTGCACCGGCAGGCGATTAAGCGGGGCGGTGTCTATAGTGCTCATATCCCGCGCTCCCATCAGAGCCACATAAAGCGTACGGGGAATGGGCGTGGCTGAGAGTGTGAGCATATCTACCATGCGGAACATGCGCTTGAATTGCTCTTTGTGTCGCACACCGAAGCGCTGCTCTTCATCAATGACCGCAAGCCCCAAATCTTTGAAATTGACATTTTTGGAGATAAGCCTGTGCGTACCCACCACAATATCTACCGAGCCATTGCGCATCCCCTCAATAATTTCGGCCGCTTTTTTGGGTGGGGTAAAACGGCTGAGCAATTCTATGCGTATAGGATACTCACTCATGCGGCTGCGGAACGTGCGGTAGTGTTGGTCTGCCAGCACAGTGGTGGGCGCCAGAATTGCCGCTTGTTTTCCACCGGTAACGCACTTGAAGGCAGCGCGTATAGCAACCTCAGTCTTGCCGAAGCCCACATCACCGCATATCAGGCGGTCCATGGGGCGGGGAGATTCCATATCAGCCTTGCATTGATTGATGGCTCTCAATTGATCCGGCGTTTCGCGATAGGGGAATGAGGATTCAAACTGCCACATCCATGATGAGTCTGCCGGGTGGGCATAGCCATTGTTGCTCTCGCGCTCGGCTTGTACCTCCAGCAACTGGGCGGCGTAGTCACGGATGGCTCGCTCTGCTGCTTGGCAAGCGCGTTTCCAACGTGCATCGCCCAGTTTGGAAAGCTCAGGTTTTTTGGCACCCAAACCCACGTATTTGGAAACCAAGTGCCCTTGGCTGAGAGGAATGCGCAGCAACACGCCCCCGGTATAGTGTATGTGCAATTCCTGCTCGCCGCTCTTTTCGTCCAGGACAATCCCTTCAAACCGCCCCAACCCATGCGCAGCATGCACCACGTAATCTCCCGGTACAATCTCGCGCAACGGAGCTTGCGCACGCTCACGCCGCATTCGGTCCTCGCGGTCTGCGTGGCGGCGGGCATGGGGTGAGGTGTAGCGCCCGAATATCTCTGCCGCCGACAACACCGCCAACTTGGCCCCCGGCACAGTGAACCCGAACGGCAGGTCACCATCTCTGCTTTGCACCGCCGTCCATGCCTCATCTTCACCGCAAATCTCTTCGAAACGCTGTTTTTCACCCTCGTGGGGAAAGAACATGATGACACGCCATTGCTCATCCTTCCATTTCTGCAAGCTCAAGCGAGCCATCGCTCGGCGGGCTTCCTGCATCACGAAATCGCCACTATCGAACGAGCCCAATGGTGTACCGAAAAATGCCAGCGGGTCTTTCTCGTTGAGCTTGTCCAGCTCCGGCACTACATCTACCACCTCCGGAGGGGTGTCAAACACCAACACATTACCGGGTTCTCCACTACCGGGCAAACTTATCACCCAATCCTCCTCTGCTATGAGGTCTCTCAGCAGGCGGTCTGCGGGCGGTTCATCCATCACCAGCTCAGCCTCATTCAATTTACGGAACGATAATTGGCTGTCTACATCAAAGGCACGTATGCTCTCCAGCTCATCCCCGAAAAACTCCAAGCGCAGAGGCCATGCGGATTGTAGGGGGAATACATCCAGAATACCGCCTCTCAAGCTCCATTGGCTGCGGGCTATCACTTGCTCTACACGCTCAAATCCATAGCCTGTGAGCTTTTCGGTGAGAGTCTCGGGCGAGATGCTATCCCCCACACGCAGTACAACTGCCGCTGCAGAATCAGCAGAAAAAACGGGAACTTGCTGATTAAGAGACGCAGCAGTAACCACTACCACACGCGTTTTATCGGAAGCCGCAGTGATGGCGCGCAGGGCCTCCAAACGCTCAGCTGCCAAATCAGGGTCGCTCAGGCCATTATTGATATGAATTTCGCGCTCGGGGACAAATATCCCCTCCGTTTCCCATAGCGGCAATTCAGCTGCTATGCGCTCTTGCATAGGCAAAGCATCCGCCACGGCCCAAATGCGGCGTTGTCCTTTATTTTGAGCAGCTATCAACGCCACAATGAAAGATAACGATGCAGCACAACTGCGCGGGAATATCAAGGGCGTTTCCCGAGTATCCTCCCCATGCAGTCTCTGCAACTCTGTCTTGAAAACAGAATTGCGACTCACATAACCTGTAATGGATGGAAGCATCGGGGATGGATTCGGCACACGATGATACGACTATACCGCAGAAACGGAGGCATCCCCGTTTCTGCGGTTGTGTGTATGTTGATAAAGTTTTCTCCTGAATTACAGGCGGATAGCCGCGCTGCTCCAAGTAAGGCCGGCACCGAAGGTGACCATCAGTACGATATCGCCCTTCTTGGCTTTACCGGCGCGAATGGCTTCATCCAACGCAATGGCACAAGCAGCACCGGAGGTGTTGCCATACTTCTGCAGGTTGATGAATACTCGCTCTACCGGAATACCCAAGCGCTGAGCCACCGCATTAATGATACGCAGGTTAGCTTGGTGAGGTACTACCAAAGCCACATCCTCGGGCTTAATGCCTGTGCGCTCAATCAAAGACAAGGCAGAGTCTTTCATGTGGGCCACGGCATGGCGGAACACCTCATTACCACGCATAGCAAGCGTGTAAAGCTTCTCGTGTATATTCTCCTCGGTGGTGGGGATGGCTGAACCACCGCCGGGAACCATCAGCAAGTCAGTCAGCGTGCCGTCAGAGCCGATATCGGATGCCAAAATTGCGCTGTCACCCTCCTTACCCGTACCGGTTCTCAGCACGGCAGCCCCTGCACCGTCACCGAACAAGACACAGGTGGTGCGATCCTCCCAGTTCACAATGTGGCTGAGCTTTTCGGAAGCAATGATAAGTGCCGTTCTGGCCTGGCCACAACCGATGTACTGCACAGCAGTCTTCAGTGCAAACAGGAACCCCGAACAAGCGGCAGAGATATCAAAAGCAGCGGCATTCACCGCGCCGATGTTGGCCTGCACATAGCAAGCTGTTGAAGGGGTAAAAGTATCCGGCGTCACCGTACCGACGATAATCAAATCAATCTCTTCAGGAGTAACACCGGCAGACTCCATAGCGCGCAAGGCTGCTTGCGTGGCCATATCGCTCGTCTTCTCACCGGGGGCTGCAATACGGCGCTCTTCAATACCGGTACGCTCAATAATCCATTCGTTGGAGGTATCCACCATCTTCTCCAAGTCTGAGTTGGTAAGACGGGTCTCGGGCACATAAGAACCGGTACCGATAAGAGCCACCGGCAGACGCTTGAAAGGTTTCGTGAGATCGTTCATATCCTTTGATAATGTTGAGTTGTTACGTCTCTCCCCTATTGGGAACACCTTTATTCTAGCATACTCCTAGAGTGAACGCTAGCTTTTTTTGATTATGTAGCCTGAAAATCTGATTTTTTTTCACAAAAAGGCCCTCTCCGGCAAAAGAGAGGGCTGAAAATAACAATAAAATCAACGCATATCCAGAATCGGCACCAGCAAGGGGTCATCCGGGCCTATGTACTGCGAAAGCGGGCGGAAAAGGGTATTATCCTCCAACTGCTCAAGAATCTGAGCCACCCAACCGGCAGAGCGGGCAATGGCAAACAGCGTTGTGAACATGCGTGTAGGAATCCCCAAGCTGTAATATACCGAGGCTGAGTAGAAGTCCACATTGGCATTAAGCCCCTTGCGAGCACGCACCAAACGGGCAATCTTGTCGCTCATGCGAATCCACTTCGGCTCACCGATTTTCTGAGTCAGGCGAATAGCGATACGGCGCAGCTGCGGGGCGCGGGGGTCAAGCGTTTTATACACTCGGTGGCCCATGCCGAAAATTTTCTCGCGGTTGGCCAGCTTGTTGTTGATGTATTCTTCCACATTCTCCTCACTGCCGATTTCTTTAAGCATCTCAATAACAGCCTCATTGGCGCCGCCATGCAGCGGGCCTTTAAGGGTACCGATAGCAGCCGTGATGCAGGAATACATGTCGGACAGCGTAGATGCCGTCACACGGGAGGAGAACGTGGAGGCGTTCATACCGTGGTCGGCATGCAAGATATAAGCTACATCCAGAATATGAGCCTCTTGCTCATCGGGCTCCGTACCCTTGAGCAACCACAGGAAATGCGCTGCCTCACCCAAATCCGTACGGATGGGGGGCAAATCAAGCCCTTGGCATATACGGTAGTAATAGGCCGCCATTACCGGAATCTTGGCAATGAGTGAAAGCCCGATTTCTTTCATCTGGGTCGGGTCTTTCGTGCGGTCATCATACATACCCAACATCGAAACAGCCGTGCGCAGCGCACTCATCGGGCGAGCCGTTTTAGTGGCTGTTTTGAAGAAATCAAGAATGGGTTGCGGTAATTCACGATCATGGCGCAGGCGTTGCTCAAGCCCTTCCAACTCATCGCGATTAGGCAGACGTTTATTGAGCAAAAGATAGATAATCTCAGTAAAGGAGCAGAGATCTACCAAGTCCTCAATCTCGTAGCCGCAGTAAAGAAGGCGACCCTCTTCACCACGCACGTCGCTCAGCCCGGTCTCATTGGCAATGACACCCTTAAGACCTTTGTTAAACACGGGTTTTTCTGTTGTCTGCTTGTCGTTCATTCTTGTTTTATATGGGGGGATATGGTACCGGGCGCGGGCCGGGCCCACGCTCGGTGGTTACTTGTTACGGGGCTGATTTCCCGTACTCACTTCATCAGAAGTTGTACCAGGCATCTACCAGCTCGCCGAAAGACTTGACCTCAACGTCTTCACGGCCCTCCAACCATGCCTTGACGGCTTGGCGCTGGGCCTCGTTCGTTTGGGTCGCATCCTCTGCGCGGGCTGTAATATTGCAACCGGCATCCGTCATGTTGCCTTCGCAGTTCAGCCCGTTTGCCTCAATGCAATCGTTCACGAATGCGTGCAAAAATTGCTCACACTCAGCAGATTCGATATCACCTTTGTAATCAAAGGTAAACTCAAAGCAAAGCTCGCGGAACTCGCCCACACGGTATTTCTTGCGCAGTCTTTTCTTCATGGTGCGTTGAATATACGCTTTTTCACCCCTCTTGTCAAGCTATTACTTCGGCCACGCCACTCATGCGCGCTGCATTTTGTAATTTTCCACCCTTGTGTCATACTTTTTTTACTGAAAATTCATTTTACTATTGACGAAGCCCCCACCTTTCTGTATAATCACCCCCACATACTTCATGGAGCGGTGGCTGAGAGGCTGAAAGCACCCGTTTGCTAAATGGACGTACTGCGTTAAACAGTACCGGGGGTTCGAATCCCCCCCGCTCCGGAATGCATGAAAGCTCTGCGTTTGCAGAGCTTTTTTGTTATCTCCCCTCCCTGCATCAATTCTAGAGCCTGCTCTATCGTTGCCTTTTTAGCATTAAACATATATTTTTTACCGGAAAGCGGGATTTTTTACTTGAAGCGGAGGGGGCTAGGCGTTAGAATGCAGTTATGGCTCAGATTCATCCTACAGCAATAATAGATCCGACCGCCGAATTGGCGGATGATGTAATAGTAGGGCCTTACTGTGTAGTAGGCCCGCATGTAAAGCTCGGCGAGGGCTGCGTGTTGCATAACCATGTGGTACTCGGGGGGCCCTCCACCTTCGGCAAGGGCAACGAGTTCTTCCCGTTCTGCGCAATCGGCTTGAAGACCCAGGATCTTAAATATGCAGGAGAACCCACGGTTTTAGAAGTAGGTGACTACAACGTATTCCGAGAAAACTGCAATATCAACCGTTCCACCACGCCGGAGACAAAGACCATCATCGGCAGCCACAACCTTTTCCTCATCAACAGCCACTGCGGCCACGAGTGCCATGTGGGCAACCACTGCATTTTCTCCGGCTACGCAGCAGCAGCCGGGCACTGCACCATTGGCGACTGGGTTATTGTGGGAGGCTGCGCCGGCTTGCACCAATTCACCCGCGTGGGCGATCACGCTATGATTGGCGGTTGCGCACGTATTACGCAAGACGTAGCCCCCTACATGATTGCAGAGGGCAACCCCGCCCAATTACGCACCATCAACAGCGTAGGCCTGCAACGCCGCGGTTTTGCAGACATTGATATCCGCGCACTTAAGTTTGCCTACCGCAAGCTTTTCTTGGACAAAAAATCCGTCGTAACAGACAGCATACCCGCAGTACTGGAAGATGAGAAATACGGCAGCAACCCGCACGTATTACGCCTGATTGAATTCCTGCGCACCTCTGAGCGCGGATTCCTCCGCTGATGAAACGCCATATCGTATTTGACCTGGACGGCACCTTGGTAGACTCCCTACCGGGTATCGCAGAGGGTGTAAACCGCTCTCTGCGTGCGCTGGGTCTTCCGGAGCATAGCCCCGCCGCCGTTCGCACCATGATCGGTAGTGGGGCGGCCAATTTATGCGGCAAAGCATTAGGATACGAAGATGCCAAGCACACGCCTCCAGCAGAACTGGAAGCCATGCACGGGCATTTTCGCAAGGAGTATCCCACCTGCTGGCAAGGCGACTACACCCGTCCCTACCCCGGCGTTGCCGATATGCTGACGCAGCTGAGCGCTGCGGGGGCCATGCTTGCGGTGCTGTCCAACAAGCCGCATGATGTAACGGAACCTATGGTGAAAGCCCTGTTTCCGCATACACCTTTCAGTTGCATTTTAGGCTATACGGGCGAGTTTCCCCGCAAACCCGCACCGGATTCACTTTTGCACATAGCCCGTCAATGGGGCGTTGCGCCGCAAGAGATAACCATGGTAGGCGATTCTCTTTTTGATGCCAAGACCGCAGAGAACGCGGCGTGCAAACTTGCCTTGGTAGCTTGGGGGTATGCCGATGTTACGGAGCTGGCCGCTTACCCCGCCCCGCTCTTCGGCTCTGTAGATGAGCTATACAACCATTTGATAAAAAACTGATTTTCCCGGCAACATGGACTTCATCATACTGGCCGCCGCCAAACCCTCTATTGCTTATGCCCGCCAAGGTGTTGCTTTTTTTGAAGAACGCCTTAAACCATTCGGCAAGGTAGAAATACGCTACGTTAAAGCGGGCAGCTCCGAAGAGGTGTCGGCCCGCTTGCTGGAGGCCAGCAAAGGATGCCTGCGTATTGCCATGGATGAACGAGGGGAGAATTGGACCTCTCGTGAGCTGGAGAAACGCGCCAAAGATTGGCAGATGCACGCCGTAAAGCACGTAGCATTCCTCATCGGCGCGGCGGATGGCCACACCCCCGCCCTCCGCCAACAGTGTGACCACGTACTCTCTTTGGGCCGCCACACCATGCAGCACGAGCTGGCGCTTGTGGTGCTACTGGAGCAAATCTACCGCCTGCACACCATGCTGGCCGGCACCCCCTACCACAGAGATTGAATCTGCATTTGCCCTCACAAATACCGTTTTGTTTGACATCTGCACGGTAAAATCAAGGAAAAGTCTTGATTTTCATGCGTGAATGTATTATAGTCGCGCGCGACATGTCAGAACGTAAAAATCCGTATCCTTTTGATGTTTTTGAACCCAAGTGGCAAGCCACATGGGATGCAGAAAAGACTTTCAAAGTGCTCAACCCGGGTGAAGAGGGCTTTGACGCCGGCAAGCCTAAGTGCTATGTGCTGGATATGTTCCCCTACCCCAGTGGCGCCGGCCTGCACGTAGGCCACCCCGAGGGCTACACGGCCACCGATATTGTAAGCCGCTACAAGCGCATGATTGGCTACAATGTATTGCACCCCATGGGCTGGGACTCTTTCGGTCTGCCCGCTGAGCAATACGCTATCAAAACCGGCCAGCATCCCTCCATCACCACCTACGCTAACATTGACAACTTCCGCCGCCAGCTTAAGATGCTGGGCTTCTCCTACGACTGGGATCGCGAAATTGCCACCACAGACCCCACCTATGTAAAGTGGACGCAGTGGATTTTCCTGCGCTTATACCACTCTTACTACAACGAAGAACTCAAAAAAGCCTGTCCCGTAAGTGAGTTGGAAGCCAAGGGCTGGACACGCGAGCAGATTGACAACGTGCGCCTTGCCTACGTGGCAGAGGGCATGGTAAACTGGAGCCCCGACATGGGCACCGTGCTGGCCAATGAAGAGGCAGAAGAATGGAAGAGCAAAGGCCACATAGTAGAGCGCCGCAAGCTGCGCCAGTGGATGCTGCGCATCACCGCCTATGCCGAGCGCCTCATTGATGAGCTGGAGCCGCTTGACTGGCCCGAGAGTATCAAGCTTTTGCAGCGCAACTGGATTGGCAAATCCACCGGCGCAGAGGTAAACTTTGACTGCCAAGGCAATACCATTACCGTATACACCACCCGCCCCGACACACTCTTCGGCGCTACCTACATGGTACTTGCACCGGAGCATGAGCTGGTAAACACCATTACCACCCCGGAGCAAAAAGCAGCAGTAGAAGCCTACAAAGCCGCCTGCGCCGCTAAGAGCGATTTAGAGCGCACGGAGCTCAGCAAAGACAAGACCGGCGTTTTCACCGGCGCCTATGCAACCAACCCCGTCAACGGCAAGCAGATTCCCATCTGGATTGCCGACTACGTGCTCACCGGCTACGGCACAGGTGCCATTATGGCTGTACCTGCCCACGACAGTCGCGACTTTGAGTTCGCCACCAAATTCGGTCTGCCTATCATCCAAGTGGTTCAGCCCGACACAGCAGACACCCCGTGGCAGAACTTCTGCGGGTATGATGGCACCATGGTCAACTCGGAGCACATCAACGGCCTGAGCGTAACCGAGGCTAAGAAGCAAATGACGGCTTGGCTGGAGGAGAAAGGCTACGGCTGTGGCAAAACAAATTACAAATTGCGTGACTGGCTGTTCAGCCGCCAGCGCTACTGGGGCGAACCCTTCCCCATTGTATGGAACAGCAAGGACGGCAACCACTACGCCATCCCCGAGAGCGAATTGCCCTTGCTCCAGCCTGAAATGGAAGACTTCAAACCCAGTGGTGACCCCCGTGGTCCTTTGGTAAAAGCCACCAACTGGATTCAATACAGCGAGGACTTTACCCGTGAAACCAACACCATGCCCCAGTGGGCCGGCTCTTGCTGGTATTACCTGCGCTATCTTGACCCCAAAAACGAGAAGGCCTTCATTGACCCCGAGGTAGAAAAATACTGGATGGGTGGCAACAACCCCGGCGGTGTGGATCTGTATGTGGGTGGCACTGAGCACGCTGTATTGCACCTGCTGTATGCCCGATTCTGGCACAAGGTACTGTACGACTACGGTTTGGTATCTACCAACGAGCCGTTCAACAAACTGGTCAACCAAGGTCTTATCCTGGGTGAGGACAGCCAGAAGATGTCCAAGAGCCGCGGCAATGTGGTAAACCCCGATGACATTGTACGAGACTACGGAGCAGACTCTCTGCGACTGTATGAAATGTTCATGGGACCGCTCAAAGAGGTAAAACCCTGGCAAACCAAGGGCGTAGAGGGTATCAGCCGATTCCTTGCCCGCGTATGGCGTGTAGCCATGGTAGAAAATCAAGAGGGTGAGTGGGTACTCTCCGGCAAAATTACCGATACCGATAACGGCGAGGTAACACCCGTGCGCAAGGAGGTACACAAAACCATCAAGAAGGTAACGGAAGATATTGAAAGCATGAGCTTCAACACCGCTATCTCCAAGATGATGGAATGCACCAATGCCATGACAAGTGCCGATGCCGTAACGGTGACGGATTACGTGCAACTGCTGCATGTGCTCAACCCCTTTGCACCGCACCTTACCGAGGAGCTTTACAGCATTCTGCGCGAGCAATTTACCACCCTGCCCGCCTGCCAGCTCTGCCAGCAGGATTGGCCCACCTTTACCCCCGAATATTTGGTAGAAAACACCAAGGAAATCGTGATTCAGGTAAACGGCAAACTGCGAGACAAAATCACCGTAGCAGCCGATGCCACTAAGGAAGAAACGGAAGCCGCTGCCTTGGCCTCTGCCCGCGTGCAGGAGTTCACCAACGGCAAGACAATCCGCAAGGTCATTGTGGTACCCGGCCGTTTGGTCAACATTGTGGCCAACTGATAAACCTTTACCCCGCCCCTCATCAAACGACGCGATGAGGGGCGGGCTTTTTTTTTGCGAATGAAAAAGAAACAACTACCCGCAAATCAGATAACCGTACACGTATACGGCAGCAGGTATGACGCTGACAAAAAAGCAGCAAACACAGCATACAACAACCTGTTCAACGGCAAGGAGATTCAGTTTTCACGAGAGGGCGCATACCCCCATAGCTACGGCATACCCATTACCGGAGATGGTGATGAAATCAATAGCTACGTGTGGAAGTTTATTTGCATGGCAGACGTTTTGCGCACCTACAACAATAAAAATTACCGCTTCGTCGTACACCATTTTGACGGATTCTCCATAGAAGAGGCGGTACCCCTGTTTTACGAAGCCTTCAACATACCGAATATCGCCTTGCCGCGAGAATACCATGCGTATCTTGAAAGCATCACCGGAAAGAAAGGCTTGCCCACACTGCAAGACATCAATATACACGATTCTTTGGACGAGCGCAGCGCTGTTCGTCACTTTTTAGGCAAAACAGTGGAAGACATCTACCGCAGTCTTGAGGAGGACATTGACTGCTGTTGCTCTTTCATGGAGAGTTTTTACTACTTAGGCCCCAACGCCTTCGCCTATTATGTCAAGGCATGGGAGCATTTCTACCGAGACTTCAGAGCGGGGCTCTTTGACCACAAAGATTACGGGGAAAGCATGGTTGCAGAGTCTACCCTGCATTTTCTGAGTCAACGCACCTTACTATCCGCCCAAGAAGAAACACCCCAAGGGCGAGAATCCATACTCAACCTGCTCACCTATTGCGAGCAGTATTACAGCAACGCAGAGTTTGAAGAAGACGATGCCCTGCCCAAATGCAGAGCAATAAGAGCAACGCATCAAGCGCTCAACAAGTAACAACTATGAGTTGTTCTCGCCCGTATGTTTTTGGATGATGGCATTGCGGGCACGGTTGGCCATGTATTTTTGATAAAAAACAAACAACATTCCCAAACACCAACCGATAATCATGCCCCAAGCCGCGCCCTTGAAAGGAACATCTACATGAATGAGGGCGCCTATACCCGTGCCCAACGCGGTCAGCATCACGGTAATTTGGGTAACAATCAGTGTATGGCACACACTGCGAATCATGCGGTTGGTAAAGGCGTGGTCTGCAGCCTGATGCTCTGCCAGTAATTGGCGCAGCAAAACGCTTATCTCCGAGGCATCTACACTTTTGATATCATCTTTTTGATTTTCTGCAGGCTCTGACATGGTGCTTATTACGACTTTCTTTTTATCATTCACATATCCCAATTACCCTGCCACACTTCATAGGCAAAATGAAAAGCAAACGCACAGAATATCAACAGCAGGACAACTGTTACCGTAAAAATCATATTCCACCGCCTAGCAGAGCGAGATGCCGCGCAAGCCTCAGCATAGAGCCCCTGCGCATACAGCTCCGCCACACGTGATGATTGACGTATAGCAATCAAGCTGAAAGGAAAACAACAAAAAACACTTATCATACTCCATACAGTGTATGAAGGAGGACACTGCGGCGGAGGCGGCAATTCTGCATAGGGCAGCCACTCCCCTTGCCCAATACGCATACAAGGAGTAACATCTGTTATTTCAGCGCGTGCGCGCATGCCCGTGAGAGCCTCACGAAAGAACGGCCCCTCCGGCACCGCACCCTGTTGTCGCAAGATGTAAAATTGCTCTCTCATAAATTCGCTTTGGCGCAAAGAATAACCCAAACACCCCCCATTTGGCAAGAGGTAGAACGCAGAAATTCTAAAAAAAATTAAAAAAAAGATAATTCGGGGGTTGACCTTGACTAAAGGTATGGTAATATGGTGACACGTATGCATGGTGATTTAGAAAAACTTGTAGCAGCCGGAAAAATCCCGGCGGACTTTGCGATGCGCTTGGACAAATTCTCTCCCGCCAACTACGTCATGCACCCTGAATGGGGCGTTGGCAAGGTAGAGGCTTGGTCACTGGCCAAAAATCTCGTAAAGATCGACTTTGAAAAAAATGCTCATTATGTAATGGGCCTCAAGCTGGCATTCAACCAGCTCACACCTGTACCCCAAGGCCACTTCCTGATTACCTGTTTTGACGACGCCGCCGGTTGCCGAGCCAAAGCTGAAGGAAAAGACACCATTTTGGAGTTCATTGCTTTTGTACTGGAGCACAACTTCTCCCTGCGTGAGGGCGTAAATGAAGTGCTCGAAATGCTGCCCGAAGACTTAGAGAAGTTCTTGAGTGGCCGTATCATCCCTGAGGAAAACTGGAAGGCATGGTGGGAGAAAGCCCGCGTAGCCATGAAGGAAGACCCGCGTTTCCGCCTGCCCACGAAGAAGGGCGAGACCATCCGCACCCGCGAGGCAGCCAGCGCAGCTGAAGCATTGCTGGCCGATTACACGGAGGCAACCTCCCTTGAAAGCTGCGTACGCATTATCGACCAGAGCCATATTGAGGCTTTGGCAGGTGAGTATCAAATTGCCGCCCAGCTGGTCAAGGCCATGGAGAAGGACATTGAGCAAGACCGCGCAGAGCCCCAACATGTGCTAGAGCTTATCATCATTCGCGATGACATCTTAGAGGCCACCACAGGTAATGATGCCGCCAAGCAGGCTCAGTTGGACGCAGCCCTTACCGAAGCAGGCGTAACAGAGCTCAAGACTCTGGCCGACAAGCTGCAAACCATCCCCTCCGAGGAGCTGGTGCAGTACATCGGGGAGCTTTCCGTTGCTCGCCAACACAAGGTATACGAAGCTCTGCCCGAGGCTTACCCGGACAGCTGGCTGGCATACACCACCAACATCTTCCTCTTCGGTGGCGCCAAAGTAACAGCACCTTCTGCCGACTTTATCATTTCCAAGGGCGGCAAAGAGCAGCTGTTTGCTGACTTGACCAACGGCATTTCTCGCCAGACCCTCAGCCCCGAGGTTCTTATTTGGATTTGCAACGCCCGCAACGGTGTCGCTAAGGAGTTGGTAGACAAGAACAAGATGTTGCTGGGTGCCCACATCATTAACACCATTGAGCGCGACAGCTCAGAGGGTGGCCCCAACCGTGCCCTGCGTTTGCGCAACAGATTGTTGGAGGATAAGGAGTTGGCTCCGGATTTGGTAACAGGTCTCTCTGAGCTTGAGGCTCGTCCTTTTGCCAAGGCTTTGTATGACTCCTCCGCCCTGCCTGATTTGGACCGCAACCTTCTGTTGGCCAACATGATGAAGGTGCACCCCTCTCTGCAGGAGGTAGTACTTGCCCGCGTGCAGGTTAAAGAGAAACAACACCTGTATGTCTCCCTGCGCTCCTTCGCCGCCCGTAAGGCCGAGTACGAAGAGCTCATCAACGTTAAGATTCCCAAGAACAAGCATGACTTGGAAATCACCCGTGCCGAAGGCGACCTTCGCGAGAACGGTGGTTACCAAGATGCCAAGGCTACACGCCAAGTGCTTATGCGCCGCTCCGAGGAGCTGTCTCGACTGCTCTCTCAGGCTGAGCCCACGGACTTTGCCGATGTTTCTTGCGAGCAAACCGGAATCGGCACTCAGGTTACCTTCAGCAACAGCAAGGGGCTTAAGGCTGTATACACCATTCTCGGTGCATGGGACTCCATCCCCGAGCAGGGCGTTATCCCCTACAACTCTAAGCTGGGTGCACGCCTCATCTGGCACAAGGTGGGTGACTCCATACGCATTCCGCTCGAAATCGGCGGTGCACAGCACAAGATGACCATTAAGGCCATCACCCCTGCTCCCAAGGAGTTCATTTTCCCCGATGAAGAAGCCTGATAATTGAGCAACATTTCAGATTTTCACCCCGCCATGCGCCACGCATCGGCGGGGTTTTTGCATACCGTATCACAAGGGCAACACGCATCATTTTACAAGAACAGCTTGACAAAAACACCGACTGAGTGTATAGGAATGCGCGACAAAACGCAAAAAGGTCTATGGAATCACTCTTAAGTAATCCGACACTGGTACTCTTCAGCATCCTCTTTTTGGGGTTGGCACTGGGCAACATCAGCATCAAAGGCATTTCGTTGGGGAGCTCGGGCGTATTATTTGTAGCTATGGTTGCGGGCCACTACGGGCTGAGCATACCGGCAGGTATATCAGCCATAGGCACGGCCTTGTTTGTATATTGCGTGGGGTTGGGGGTAGGCAACCGATTCTTCTCCTCCCTGAAAAGCAGAGGCAAAAATTTAATCATTTTAGCAAGCACTATTGTGTTGGCCGGCTGGTTAACGGCTTGGGGATTGTGTGAGTTACTGGGCATTGATTTAACTGTAGCAGCAGGTCTTTTTGCCGGGGCCTGCACCAGCACCCCGGCACTTGCCGCATCTCTGGATGCAGCAAAAGCCGCAGGGTACGATGAATCCGTCATCAACATCGGCTACGGCTTGGCATACCCCTTCGGCGTTATCGGCATTGTGCTCTTTGTTCAGCTGTTGCCCCGCATTCTCCGCAAAGACCTCAACAAAAACAACAAAGACAAAGATGCGGACCCGCATGCCATTATTGCACGCAATGTTTGCTGCACTAACCCTGAAGTACTGGGGCAAGACCTGCAAAAGGTCATACTCAACACCGGTATGAGCAGCCGCATAACGCGCATATTGAGAGACGGTATACTGCGTCCCATCCGCCCCACAGATACCCTCAACATCAATGATGAGGTTCTGATGATTGGGGAACGCGACAAAATAGCACATGATGCCGCCATCCTAGGCCACTTCATCAACAACGGGAGCAATGCTCTTATTTGTAAGGATGAAGATGCTCAAGTCATCGTACTGGCAGATAAAATGAACAACCGTACCCTGAAGGATTTAGACACACTCGGGCATTACGGCATCACCGTATCACGAATCACCAGATTGGGTAACACGTTTATCCCCTCGGCAGATACCGAAATCATCCGCAATGACGTATTACGCGTTGTAGGCACCCCCGAGGCTATCAGCGTTTTCAAAAAAGAATGCGGGCACCGCAGTGCAGCCATCAACGCCGCCGATGTACTCTCGCTGACAGGAGGTTTGGTGCTTGGTTTATTGTTAGGCAGTGTTACTTTCAGCATAGGCGGGGGTAAGGGATTCTCACTGGGTATGGCAGGTGGCCCGTTGGTTGTAGCATTGCTGCTGGGGCACTTCGGCAAAATCGGCCCCATCGCCGGCTTCATGCCGAGGCCCACGCGTGTACTCGTACAAGAGCTGGGGCTTATGCTCTTTTTGGCCGGCGCCGGTATCAACGGCGGTGAAAAACTGGTAGAAACTTTGGCCACGAACGGCTTCTCCATGTTCTTGGTAGGTGCAGCCATCACGATGTTACCGCTCTTTATCGGTTACTTTGTGGCCCGCAGCATGCTGAAAATGGATATCGCCGAAACGCTGGGATGTATTTGCGGCTCTCAGACATCCACCCCGGCATTGGGAGCCATAACATCGCAAACCGAAAGTCAGGAACCGGTTATTGCCTACTCTACGGCCTACCCCATCGCCCTCATCATGATGACGGTACTGGCCCAGCTCCTCGTTGAAATGGCATAACAATTTTCCCTAGCTTCTGCATGAGAGGTGATGCAAAACATCACCTCTCTTTTTTTCATTTTTTATTATGAAAATACAAGTAAAACTTGCAAAAACGGGTAGAATATTGTATAGTACAAAGCGCACAAGGCATGTCGCACGCGCACGCGCCTGCGTGGGTGTCGGCATTCTCCCTGTGCAGAGGTAAACTAATTATCAGCTATGTCAAGTAATCAAAAAACTCTGATCAAGTTGTTTGTCGTGCTGCTCCTGAGTGGTAGCGCGCTATTCCTGCCGGACATGCTTAACACACCAGAAGAAACCTTAATCAACCCGATTCAGGCCCGTGTGGTAGCATTGTTCATTTTCGCCGCTCTGATGTGGATTCTTGAGGTTATTCCGATTTGGACAACTTCCGTTGCCGTTATCGCGCTTACTCTGTTCGCTACCTCCAACCAATCTCTGAACTTCTTGAAAGAAAAGAGATTTGAAATGAAAGAAGTGTACAGCGTTATCGAGAACGTGGTAACACCCGAAGCATGCCCGACGGCCGTCAAGAAGTTTGTTGAAGCCCCGGATCCGGAAACCCCCGGCGCAAAAATCTTGGAGTCTCCGCTCGCCCAAATCAAGGCAGATGTTAAGACCAAGCTCACCAAAAAAGGCCAGCTCACGAACGATGATTTGTACATGACTGTCAGCAGCAGCTACATGAACTACGCAGACAAGTGTGCCAAGGCTGCCTCCAAACTGGAGAAGAAAGAAAACAAGACTGAGGCTGACAACCAGCTGATGGCTGACTACAAGGCCGCTGCCGATGAGCTTTACGGTGCATCCAACGGCTTTAACACCTCCGAAAATCGCAAGGCTCTCAAAGACGTTAAGATTGTCAACCTGACCCAGCAAAAGAGCATTTTTGCAACCTTTGCAGACCCCATCATTCTGCTCTTCCTCGGTGGTTTCTTCTTGGCAGATGCCGCCACCAAGTACCGCTTGGACGTCAACCTGGCACGAGTATTGCTCAAGCCGTTCGGCACCAATCCCAAGTACGTATTGCTCGGTCTCATGACCGTTACGGCCGTATTCTCCATGTTCATGAGCAACACGGCAACCGCTGCCATGATGCTTGCCCTGCTCACCCCGGTACTGGCTCTCTTCAAGCCTGAGGATCGTGGCCGTGCTGCATTTGCTCTTTGCATTCCCATAGGCGCCAACGTAGGCGGCATCGGCACCCCCATCGGCACGCCGCCCAACGCTATTGCGCTTAAATTCATGCAGGACATCGGTCTGGATGTTTCCTTCGGTAAGTGGATGGCTTTCGGTATTCCCTTTGTTGTGGTCATGCTCCTTGTAGCATGGTTTGTCTTGCTCAAGATGTTCCCGATTTCTCAGAAGAGCCTCGACCTCTCTACCGAGCTGAAGGGCAAGTTCCTCAAGACCCCCAAGGCTATCATTGTTTACATCACCTTCATCGTTACAATCCTGATGTGGATAATTCCCAAGGAGTACCATGGTCTTGACTCAAACTCCGTGGCTATTATCCCCATTGCCGTATTCTCCATCACCGGTGTTATCACCAAGAAGGATTTGAAGGCCATGAGCTGGGATGTACTGTGGCTGGTAGCCGGTGGTTTCGCCCTCGGCGTAGCCCTCAGTGAGACTAACTTGGCTAAAGACATGATTAACGCCATTCCGTTCGGTACGTGGGATTCCACCATTCTGCTCATCGGTGCAAGCTGCATCTGCTTGTTCATGGCTACTTTCATGAGCCACACGGCAACCGCAGCCCTCTTGGTACCGATTCTGGGTGGTGTAGCCAGCGCCATGTTGGCCGCCGGCTCCATGGACAGCGCCGGTGCAGTAGCCCTGCTGGTAACGGTGGCCTTTGCCTCTTCTCTGGGCATGGCTCTGCCGATTTCCACCCCGCCCAATGCCATGGCCTATGCCACCGGCCACATCGAGCAGAAGGGCATGGCTATCTCCGGCACCATTCTGTGTCTGCTGGGCCTTGCCATCACCATCGTCATGATGACCCTGCTTGGCAGCGCCGGCTTCTTCGGCTGATAAAACAAACCTTGATACACACACATGAGCCTGTTGCCCGAACATCTTAATGCGCCGCTGGAGAGACTCAACCGAGTCTACTTCAGCGACCCCGGGCGTACCACCAGCATCTCTCAGGGAGAGATGCTGGTGGAACAGGGACAAGAATGCCACCGTCTGTACCTGATTCTTGAAGGCGCGTTGGTGGCCTACCGCCAAGCAGAGACCATCAGCGGCACGGATTTACCGGCCGCCATTGCTCGCAAGCACGAGGTGTTCCGCGCAGGCCCGGGCTCATACGTGTGTGTACAGGCATTCTTCTCCCGCACCTATCATAGTTCCAATGATATCGTAGCGGTAGAAGATACACAGCTTGCCTACATAGACGACACAACCCCGGCCGTGGACGAGGATGAACACGGCACGCTTGAACACCAATTCATCCCCGTGCTGATGCATGAGCTGGCAGCACGCAATATTCGTATTTTCAGTCACGCGACAGAAAAAGAAGAAGCTCAGCGCTTGCTGCAGCGGGCAGAAATGGCCTCCACCCTCGCTCAACTGTCAGCCGGCATTGCGCACGAGCTCAACAATGCGGTAGGTGTTATTACCCGCCGTACCGAGTTTGTGGCAGACCACATGGCCGAATTTTTAGAAGAAGAAGACAAGCTCAATGCCAAACTTTTCCGATTCGGTTACGAGGACACCTCCTTTGTAGCAGCCAGCGAGCTGCGCGCCTTAGCACGCAAATACGAGCGAGAGCTCAACATGCCGCAGGCCGCCGCCAAGGTGTTGGCCCACATCATCCCCGACACGAAAACCCTCGTAAAGTACGGGCCGGAGTTCGTGCGACATGTCAAGTTCAATTACAAGTTCTGGGAGCTCGGGCATGACCTGCGAGACATGCAGGTAGCCGCCAAGCACGCCACAGGCATTGTGCGTGCTGTTAAACTGTTGGGTGGCGGTAACTCCACCCGCCAAGAGGGCGTTGATGTAAGAGAATCCGTCAATGACGCGATGAACCTGCTTACCAACAAACTCAAGCACGTCACGGTAGAGACGGATCTCAAACCATGCCCTCCGATTACGGCAGACCTTACAGAGTTGGTACAGATATGGACCAACATCATCAACAATGCGTTTGATGCCATGCAACAGGTCTCTACCCCCTCCCCTACCATCCGTATTTCTACGGAAAGCTTTACCGCCGAGGGCATGCACCTGCTGCCTGAGGAATATGTGCGGGTGTCTATCAGCAATAACGGCCCCGCTATTCCTGAAGAAATTCACGAAAAAATCTTTCAACCTAACTTTACAACAAAAAAACTGGGCTTGGACTTCGGTCTCGGGCTCGGTTTATCCATTGTCCGCCGCATAGTGGACAGTTACAACGGCACCATCGAGCTCAACAGCACCGATGGCGAAACAACCTTCTCTATCAACCTTCCAACCAAACAAATCAATGGAAAAGATTAATATCATATGCATCGATGACCAGCAGGAAGTGCTGGATTCCGTCATGAGAGACCTGCGTGCTCTCACTCCTCTCATTCGTCTCGAAGAAGCCTCCGGCGTAGAAGACTGCCTGAGCCTTATGGAGCAGATTGACTCCGACGGCGACTTGGTAGGTCTTGTCATCTCTGACCAGGTTATGCCGGGAGCCAGTGGCACCGATTTGCTGGCCAAGGTAGCCGCAGACAAGCGTTTTGCCAAGACCCGCAAAGTACTGCTGACCGGTCAGGCTACCCACGCCGACACCATCAACGCCATCAATGAAGGGCACATCGACAACTACATCGAGAAGCCTTGGCAGCCCGAAAAACTGCTGAGCGTTGTCAAGAAACTGCTCACCCTCTACGTACTTGACATGGGGCTTGACCACACCGAGTACATGAGCGTACTTGACCAGCAGACGCTCTTTGCCAAGCTGCGCTAAGCCACAACAAACAGTTATATGAACAAAACTCTCCTTCTCCTCGCAGCACTGCCGGTGGCCATGCCGGCAGTGGCAGCAGAGGCTACTACCGACTGGGCAGACGACGTGAAAAAAGCACTCGTTGTCTACGAAAACAAAGACACCTTCATCAACAAGGTAAACTTTACTTACCGTGAGCAATGGCAGATGGCCTCCGTACAGCCCAACGGCAGCAACGGGCTGCACCTCAGAGACACGGCATCTCCCTTCAACAGCGAGTTCCGCCGCTCTTGGATTGGGCTTAACATGATGATGAAATCCGGCACACAGTTCAACATCATCGGCCGCATCGGCGGTTTGCCCTCCCGCAGCACCTATACCACCGGTAAAAACGCACGCACCAAGCGCAATTTCACCTATACGGATATTTACTCCGTATGGGTTAAGCAGAACATCCCTGCCGTAAAAGGCCTGAGCGTGAAAGCAGGTAAATTTGCCCCGCTGTTCACCTCCGACTTCCGCATGTCGAACGCCAATATCCCGTGTGTGGAGCGCTCTTATGTAGCCAACCAGTTCGGGCTTGATACCAACTGGGGTGTAGAGCTCAACTACACCTCACCGGATAAAAAAGACACCATATTCCTGCAGGTAATGGCCAACGACCGAGCCTGTGCCTCCAAGAACAACAGCCACCGCGATGCCTACCGCGATGGTCGCGGTCTGAAAGGCGAATTCGGCTGGGAGGACAAGTGCTTCCTCATTCTCGGGGGTACGCATAAGTTCGATGTAACGGAGAACGGCTACCAAGCTATCTCTGCCGAATACATGCATGACTTTAACAACGCCTACCATGACCGCCGCAAGCCCGGTGCAAACAACTATGGTTTCGGGTTCAAAGATGCCCTCTCTCTGGGCTATGAGGTCAAGCAAGGCAAGCTCACCTTCCTGGCTAACGCCGTGGCTGCATTTGAGCAGCAAAACGGCAACGGCTCCAACAATGTGGGCATTCAGCTGCAGCCGGTGTACTCCGTACACCCGCAGATGGATCTCGTATTCCGCTACAACGCCATGACCGGTGACGGCGCTTGCAAACTGGGGGCAGACCGCTACATCTGCACGCAGACAACTGCAAGCAGCTGGGTGGATAGCCTGCACGCTTTCTACTTCGGTGTGGATTTGTATGCCTCAGCCAAGCACAAGGATGCCGCCAAGCTCATGTTCGGTGCAGAATACACCACCGCACGCAAAGACGGCGCCGATTGCTACAACGGCTGGGAGTTCACCACGGCCATTCGTTTCAACTTCTGATAGCGAGCTCCGCCTATCATTGTAAAAAAGCACCGAGGCTACTCGGTGCTTTTTGTTGTATAATCCAAAAACTGCAAGCGCCCGTCGGGCAGTGACTGAAAATGTTGCAACAGGGATTGCAGCGGTGGGAGAGAGGGTAAATAAATACCATGCAGAGATGCCAAGCGTTTTTCAAAATGCTCCAAAACAGCCATACGCGGCGTTGAGGTAGCTACATAGTCCAACGCGCCTGAGATAAGCTTGTACCACTCAGGATTTCCATCCCCGGGCTCTACCGTTGCCATGAGCAAGCGGCACAAGTAACCGGCTAAATACAAACGAGACAAATCACTACGCAGCGGTAGCCTGGGGGATATCAGCTCCACACTGTGCAAGGTAGCCAAATCCCCCTTAGCGGGCATGCTGAATACCGCCTCACACTCTAAAAAGATATCAATACGCCCGGTAAAATCGCTACCCGGTTTACGCGCATTGCGGGCAGCCGTGCGCAAAATACCATGTCGGGCCGTACACCATACAACAATCAGCCCGTGGTCTCCCAACGGGCTGATTTTGAGAATAGTACCTATATCTCGATCTTTCATGGGGCAGAGCAGAATCAGCTATGATGCTCACTTAGTATATGACGGAGCATTCGATAACTTTTCCATTATCTTAGAGAAAATCAAAGCCTGTTTATACGTTGCCAAGTAGGGGTCCGTGCTGTAAATTTTATCAGCAGCTTTCATCTCTTGAATGGCTCTTGTATTATCCTTCTCCGTCAACGCAAATACGGTTTGACTGTAATAATAAAGCGGGGTGAACGTCAACGCAGAAATATCTTTTACCAATGCGCGGGCCTCCTCCACCCTATCCAGCATCACCAGACAAAGCACTTTTCTGAACGTGAGAGAGTGTCTCAACGGCTCCATATCTTGCTTGTACTCGATTTCGGAAAGCAAAATTTCCGCCTCTTCCAAGCACTTTTCAAACTGAGCCGTGCCAAGGTAATACAAGGAGTAATTCAAATTGCATACAGAATCATCCGGATATAAGGCACGCACCTTCTTAAGCCAAGGTTCGGCAGCTTCAAAGCATTGCTGAGAAAGCAGCGCAGAAGCACGCAAATTCCATACGTTGGGATTCTTGTCGTAAATAGACTCACAAACAGCCAAACTGTTTTCGCACATAGCAAATGAGCCCTTGGAATAGGCCCACTTTGCCGCCGCAAAATGATTAATATAACGCTGGCGAGCCTCGGGCGGCAAATTGGACAACTCACTCACCCAGTCGGGGATATAATCTTCATCCTCCGTATCAACCTTGGGCGCGGGTTTCTTAGGTTCATCATCAAAAACATCTACCGTGGGCAAATCTGCGGCCCAAGATAAAGAAACGGCTGTCAATGCGAGAAATAATGCAGTGTTTTTCATATATTTCCGTTAAGTTTGTGAAGGATTCGAGAAGTGATATTTTCCGGCGTAAGCCCATGTTTAGCGCGCAGCAATTCAAGCGTACCGTGCTCAACGAATTCATCCGGCCACCCGATGGGCAATACTTGAGTAGAGCCCCCGTGGTCAGACAAAAGCTCTTGTACAGCACTGCCGAAACCTCCGACAACGGTATGGTCTTCGAGAGTTACTATCAATTTACACTTGCGGGCAAAGCCCAGCAAACACTCCTCATCCAGGGGTTTAATGAAACGGGCGTTGATGTGAGCACAGTCCACACCGGCAGCCAGCAGAGACTCACGCACAACGGCAGCAACAGCATTCATGTTACCCAGCGCTACTAAGGCAACCTCTGCGCCATCTGCACGCACCTCAGCTTTACCGACCGGCAACGGTGTGGGCGTTTCCGGCAGCTCCACGCCTTCACCGCACCCACGAGGATAGCGAATGGCACTGGGGCAATCGTTAATCTCATTCATGGTGGCCAGCATGTGGGCAAACTCAGCCTCATCTGCGGGTTGCATCATAATGAGGTCGGGTATACAACGCAGCATACTGATGTCGTAAAGGCCGTGGTGGGTGGGGCCGTCATCAGGCGACAACCCGGCGCGGTCCATACAAAATCTTACCGGCAACTTCTGCAAGGCTGCATCGTGGTGAATCATATCCACAGCACGCTGCATGAAAGTAGAATAAATGGCCACATACGGTTTCAACCCTTGGGTAGCCTGCCCGCATGCGAACAGAGCGGCATGTTCTTCCGCGATACCTACATCAAAGAATCGCTTGGGGAACTGATTGCGGAAGATATCCAACTTGGTACCACTGGGCATTGCAGCCGTAATGGCAGTTACAGCAGGGTCATCTGCAGCCAAGCGGGAAAGCACAGTACCGAACACCTCGGAATAGGTAAGGCGGGATGATGCTTTCGTTGAGCCGTCCGTCACATTATACTGGCCTACCCCATGGAACTTGGTGGGGTTCTGAGCTGCCGGGGCATATCCCTTACCTTTCTGCGTAATGATATGCAGCACCACCGGTTCATTCTGGCGTGTAGCAATGCGAAGCACTTTTTCCAAGCGGGCTATATCATGGCCATCGATAGGGCCATAATAATTGAGCCCCATTTCTCTGAAAAAGCTCAGCGGGTTAATCACGGCGCGAGCCGCCGTCACCAGTTTAGAGGCTTGGTCTCTCATGCTCTTGCCGGCAAGTCCCTCGATAAACTTGATGGATTTATCCCTCAACCACGTGTATGCAGAGGTCTCTTGCAACGAGGCAAAATAACGAGCAAGAGCACCTACATTCTTATCAATACTCCACTCATTATCATTCAGCACAAGGATAAACTTACGTGTATGGGAGGCTATGTTGTTGAGGGCTTCAAGTGTTGTGCCGCAAGTAAACGCACCATCACCCACCACAGCGGCCACATGGTAATCCTCCCCCGCCAAATCGCGGGCTACAGCCATACCCAACGCGGCAGAAAGGGCCGTACCGGCGTGCCCTGCCCCGTACGCATCATGCTCAGACTCGCTGCGTTTGCAGAAACCGGAAATCCCGCCGAACTGGCGAATACCGCTCATTTCAGCAGAGCGACCGGTCAAAATCTTGTGTACGTAGCATTGATGCGAAACATCAAAGAGAATCTTATCCACCGGGGTAGACAAGACGCGATGCATGGCGATGCAAAGCTCTACAATACCCAGATTCGGTGCTAAGTGACCACCGGTTATGGAGAGCGTCTCCACCAAATAATGGCGGATTTCATCGGCCAACTGCACCAATTCTTCTGCGGTGAGATTTTTCAAATTCTCACCCTCGCGAAGCCGTGCCAACAAAGGCGGCAATTTAGATGAGGGAGAAGTCATTTTCGTTATTCTTTCTTGCCTCTGTTTTCATTTCAGAATCCTGCGCAAGAGCGGGATTCTCCAACACTTTGATACGCAACTCAGCTGCATCCAGCAATTGCCTACCGTTTTTAACGAGCTTAAGACCTTCCTCCACCAAGCTGATGGTTTCTTCCAGCCCGGTATCCGGGTTTTCCAAGCGGGCGGAAATATCCTCAAGCCGCTGCATGGACTGCTCAAAGCTGAGGGATTTTGCGGATTTCGGTGGCATGAGTATAAATTTTTTGAGGATTAAAGTTATTAACGTGTTTGTTGGAAAGAACGCTTACGATAATAAACGGCGGCACCTGCATTCAAGGGCACCAATTCATCAAAGTGAGCAGATGTACCATTATTAGAAATACTTACAACATCACCCAATTTGAGTTTGTCGGACGTCTGAGCATCTTGAGAAGGTGCAAAATTGTTCACGAAGAGAGAACCGCGCGGATCCAAAATGGCCAACGGCAAATTGAGAGCCAAGGGAGTAAACTGCCCCATATTCTCATCCACAGCCGTGAAACCACCGGGGCGGCCACCATTCAGATTATTTGTGGGAGCATAAGATGAAGGGATAATCGGGTCGTATGAGGACGGCGTTATCAATATCCCCTGCACGGAAACACCGGATGAAGAAAGGATATCGTCTTTAAGCTTCTGATAAGCTTCAATAGTGCGAGGAATCCATACTGCGCGACGATTACCGTACCACGCAAGCCCCCACGGCTGGTCCGTCACAATAACATCATACGGGTTGGTGATGTCATACAGTTTACAGTTCATAGCCGGCGGATAATAGGGGGGGTAATGCGGGGCACCCTTCTCACGCAGCCAAACACCGCGATACAAATCGGAGGGGAACGTAGCAATGGTGGCACCGGCGGTCAAGAGCACAATACCCACTACCGATACACCGCGAAGCTGAGAGAATGTGATATGGCGAGAATTGAGACGCGCCATGAAATTAAACATCAGAGAGAAGCCGTAAGCCACGAAAAGCGGAGCAAAAAGTATGGCCAACTGGCCACAGCTCAACGGCACGTTCGTACCATACAAAGCCATACCGATGCAGGAGAAAGCCCACATGCTGAGCAAAGCCCATTTCAAGCACTGTACACCGCTGCGCTTATAGCGGAAGAAGAGCGCCAAACAAAAGAACGGCGCCACCAAAACAGAACCACAGTTAACATACAGGCTCTTGATTTGAGAGAACACAGCACCGATGAACTTAACCACCAACATGGAGGTATCGATTCCCGAATCTTGGGAAGTCACAGAGCGCAGCAAGCCCTCGGTGCTGCCGCCGAAACAGTCATAAATACCATAGAACGCATTACCGAACACGCTGCCGACGGTCTTATAATTCATCCACATCGAATAAGAGCAACCTATCAGCAGGATGATAAGCCCGATGAGGCCATACATGCCGTACGGTCGGAAATAGAATGAGCAGAATACCAAATAGCCGATGACCAGCCAAACACTCAGCCAACCACTCAAACACATCAAGGTCATGGCCACAAATGACAGGCCGAGGTACAGCGGCATGCCCACGTAGTTGCCATCTCTCATAGCATTATTGGCACTGAGCAAGAAATGCAACCCGGTCAGCAGACAGCAAAGCATCAGGGGTTGAGGCAAACCGCTGATGGCGTAGTCCAGCATCAGCTCGCTTACGGCAAAACAACAAATAGTGGCAGCGGCTACCGTTTCATCAAACATACGCGCTATCAGCGCATACGCCAACACCATGGCCAGCAGGAAATACAAACAACTTACGGCCGAAATAATGCGGTCAGAATCATATATATTCTGCACCGGGTCTCCGTTTTCATCCATGGGGATACGGGAAGCATCGAAATTACTCTTGCCGGTAAGTTTGAGTGCTACAGCCATGCTTGCGATATTAAGCGGGGCATGATTCACATCTCTGAAATTGCCTAAATCAAGTGGCAAAGCCCCATTGAGGGCATCTGCTTTAGCCAATTCAAACGGCTTATAAAACTTGGTAACAAAGCCCTCACCATTGGCAACGGAGCGCGCAATCTGAGCTTGATCCATAACCTCCGGCTGATTGAGCCCCTTATAACTGAGGAACAGCTTAAAGGTGCACATAAGAGCCAGCAAAATAGCAACCACCAAACGCAAGGAGGCGGTAATTCTCTGATTTTTCAAATGACCGAGTATTGCCATGTCTGATTACGATAAGAATTGTTGAAACACGCTCGGGGACTCCGCCATCTTACGTTGAAGCGTGCGTCTGTTAATACCGAGCAGCGCGGCAGCCTGAGACCTGTTGCCCTTGGTAAACTCAAGTGCCCGCAGTATGGTGCTCTGTACGATGTATTCTAAATTAAAGGAGTGGGTAAAATCAAGCTTAAAGTCTGTGTGTATGTTTTTTTGAGGCGTTGAGGATACGGTCTCAGCATGAGGATTTGCGAGATACTCCGGTAAATCCGATATTTGAATGAGCGAAGAATCACTCATCACTACGCCGTGCTCCATGGCAGTACGCAACTGGCGCACATTGCCCGGCCAGTTGAAGGAGCGCAACAATTCCAGCGCATCGCGCGTGAGCGTTTTGGGAGCTTTATTATTTTCTTTGCACAGCTCTTGCACAAAAGCATTGGCCATCAGCACAATATCCCCTGCTCTTTCTCGCAGCGGGGGCAAGTGCAGAGAAATCACATTAAGGCGTTGGTAAAGGTCCAGCCTGAAGGTACCGGCCGCCACCATATCCTGCAAATTACGGTTTGTGGCAGCAACCACACGCACATTGACCGGTATAGACTCATTACTACCCACGCGCTCTATACATTTTTCAGCCAACACGCGCAGCAATTTCACTTGGGTAGGAATATCCATCTCCCCAATCTCATCCAGAAAGAGCGTACCACCATGAGCCTCTTCAAATCGGCCGATACGGCGTTGCAATGCCCCGGTGAATGCGCCTTTCTCATGCCCGAAAAGCTCACTCTCCATCAACTGGGGCGAAAGCGCGGCGCAATTAACCGCTACAAACTTGGCCTTGGCACGCGGGGACAGAGAGTGGATAGCCTTGGCCACCAATTCTTTACCGGTACCGGTTTCACCCTCTATCAAGACAGTTGCCGTGGTGGGTGCCACTTGGCGTATGCGGTTAAATATGCTCTGCATTTGAGGGCTGTCACCCAGCATGGAATCCAAACCACCGGTAGGACGCAATGAGGCAGACAGCGCACGGTTCTCAGCCTCCAGAGAGCGGGTGTGAGCAGCACGCTTCAACAGCAGCTCCACCTCATCCAAATTCAAGGGCTTGGTAACAAAATAATAGGCGCCATGCCGCTTGGCCTCGGCAGCCGTAGCCGGGCTGCCGTATGCCGTCATCATGATACAAGCCGGCGCTTGGGGCAGAGTTTGGGCATAGTCAATAAGGTCCATACCACTCTCCCCGCCCAAGCGCAGGTCTGTAAGCATAATATCTACCGGTTCACTCTCAAGAATGGCACGCGCAGCCTTGCCGTTAGCAGCAGCGTACACCTCATAGTCATCCTCCAAGGCACTGCAAAGCACATCGCGCGTTGCCTTTTCGTCGTCTACAATGAGCAGAACCGGTAGCATTATATAATATCTATTGAATGATTAAATAAGCCAAAGGCCCTCGGTTTCATCAAAACCGAACATGATATTAAAGGCATGCACACCCTGGCCACCGGCACCCTTAATCACGTTATCTTCAGCGCTCATGAGCACCAAACGGTTGGTGCGTGTATCTACCGCCCAACCGATATCCACAAAGTTAGTGCGGGTCACATTTTTGGTATCAGCAGGCTTATTGAGGCCCATCAGGCGCACAAAGGGAGCTGCTGCATAGGCTTGCTCCAAGCATGCCGTCACAGCCTCGGCTGTGGCACCGTCTGCCAACTTAGCTACGGTAGTCGTTACAATACCGGTATTCACGGGCATCAGATGCGGCGTAAAGGTAATGGTCACTTTGCTGCCCGCAGCCTCGGAAAGCTCCTGCTCAATCTCTGAGAGGTGGCGGTGGCGCGGCACGCCATAAGCACGCATGCTCTCATTGCACTCACAATACAGCAAGCTTACATCAGCCTTACGGCCTGCCCCGGATACACCGCTGCCACTGTTTACCACAATATCCTCCGGTTTCACCAAACCGGCTTTCAGCAACGGCACCAAGGGAAGAATGATACTGGTGGGGTAACACCCCGGGGAACCTACTATGCGGGCTTTCTCAATTTCGGCACGGTGCCACTCCGGCATACCGTACACGGCCTCCTGCATCAGCTCCACATCCGGATGCGGCTTGCCGTAAAACTCTTCATATACTGCCGGGTCATTCAAACGGAAATCGGCAGAAAGGTCAATTACACGAATCCCCGCCTCTACCAAACCACGGCCATAGGCAGCGCTCACGCCGTGCGGCAATGCCAAAAAAGCTGCCTCTGCCCCCGTAGCGGCAATGGCGGCTACATCAGAATCCGTAAATTTTAAATCAGCACCCGGCACATGGCGAAAACGCGGGAAAAGGTCGCACAACTCCTGCCCTGCATACTGGCGAGATGTTGCACACACCAATTCTACCCCCGGATGGCGCAAAAGTATGCGCAAAAGCTCCTGGCCGGTGTATCCACTGGCTCCAACTACGGCAATTTTTACCTTTTTCATGACAAAAATGATTATATCATGAAAAAAATGTGTTGACAACTGTAAAAATTCATGTATAATTCCCCTGTCAGCACGCAGCAAGGCGCAAGACAAACAAATCCTCAAACATTCGGGCAGTAGCGCAGTCTGGTAGCGCACTTGCATGGGGTGCAAGGGGTCGTGGGTTCGAATCCCGCTTGCCCGATAGCAAAAGGGGCTCAGTTGAAAACTGAGCCCCTTTTTTATTTTTTCATTTGCGGCAAAAAGCATGGGTCAAGTCCTAACATTGTGGAATTTGATTTTTTATACTAAAAAAAGCATTGACACCGTATAACATAGGATGCTAGAATGGCTGAGAAATCAACACGATGAGCGATAAAAAAGATTGGATTATTGTCGGCATTATAATCATAGTCGCCTTGGCCTATTTCGGGCACAAGTTTTACAAAGCCGGCTATTTCGGCGGAAAATATGCAGCCAACCCGGTGTACGATACATCAAGCGGAAAATCCCAAAAAGGGCACTATGTCAAAGGGCATACCCGTAAAGATGGCACATACGTAAAAGGACATTACCGTAGCCACTGATGTTTTCTCACACAAAGAAAGCCCGGTGAGAGACAAAATCAATGAGGCTTGCGCTCAAAGCAAGCATGCGTATAAAATGAAACCATGAATAAAAACACCCAACGAGTACAGGCGCTCGCCGCCAAACTCCGCACACTTGCCGAGCAGTGCGCCCACTTGTCACCACCGGAGCAGCAACAGGCCTATTACTACGCAGGCAAAACGGAAAGTGCTTTTTTACAGAGCATCGCCTCCGGAGACGCCGAAGCCCAATCGCATGCTACCGGCATTATCCTCTCCGGGCAATATTTAAGCATACAAGATGCCGAGATATACAACGCCATCATACGCCCGGTGATTCACCAAGCATACAGAGATGGTGCTCTCTCCCCCGCTTTACGTAAAACTTGGCTCAAGATAGAAGAGGAAACGCTTTTCCAACTATTGGCAAAGGGATATTATTCTGAACCCGGCCCGGAACAAGAAGCTGCGCTCAACAATATTCCGCACCAGCACAGCGTAATGCAAGACGTGTTTGGTATAGACACAACAAACTATGATTTGGAGTTTGATGAATGGCCGACAGTGCAAGCGCCCAAAAAACTCATCTCTAAACTCTGCACCCAAGGGGCAATACCCACTGCCCTGCAAGAACCGCTCTGCAACAATACGCGCTCTTTGTTGATGGATTTTTACCATGCTGAGGCAACTGATTTTGCCGGGATTCCCCACCTGCAGCACCTACCGCAGGCGTATACACAAAAACAATGTTACTTCTTCGGGCGAGAAAATGAACACTCAGTAGATTGGCTCATTGCGCCGTTCTCTGAACTTGAGCCACTCTGCGGACTATGCCTGGCAATAGATGGCAGTTTTTTCTGCATTGCCAATGAGTGGCAAGAACGCTATGGAAAGGTGCTGTATTAAATAAGCGGCATCCCGCTACCTCATACCGCGCAGCTTCATACGCAAAAAAGAATCCGTTGCTCATACAAGCAACGGATTCTTTTTCTAAAGATTGAGCAAGTTAAACTTACTTCTGCTCTTCGGCAGGAGCCTCCTCAGCAGCGGGAGCCTCTACTACCTCCTCAGCGGCGGGAGCAGCAACCTCGGGAGAGGAAGCGGTGCCGGTGGTTACGGAGGGAGCAACGGGAGCGGAGAGCTGGGGCAGGTCGATAATCTCGATAAGAGCCATGGGGGCGCTATCGGTCATGCGCTGGCCGAGCTTAACGATGCGGCAGTAGCCACCCTGACGATCCTTACAAGCGTCAGCAACTACGCTGAACAACTTGGTAACAACTGCCGGCTGGGGCAGAGTGCCGAGGGCCTGACGACGAGCGTGCAGGGAACCGTTCTTAGCAAGGGTGATGAGCTTCTCCACATAGGGGCGCAGGGCTTTCGCCTTGGCCAGCGTGGTGGTGATGCGACCGTGGGTGATGAGGCTGCAAGCCTGGTTGGCAAGCAGAGCCTTACGGTGGGAGGCTGTGCGCTGAAGCTTAGCCTTTTTTACTCCGTGTCTCATAGTTCTTAATTAGTGTATTGAGTTAATAGTGAAATGTTTTTGATATGGTAACAGGCATTCTTTACTCGTCATCCTCATCATCCAAACCGTAGGCGGCGATGTTGTGAGAGATAAGAGCCTGCAGGTCAGTGGCGCGGGGCTCATCATTCTCGCGCATGCGGGAAGAAGCAGCGGGAGAGGAGAGCAGCTTAGAGTCAATCTGCATGCCGAGGGAGAGACCGTACTGCACGAGCTTCTCCTTAATCTCGTTGAGGGACTTCTTACCGAAGTTGCGGTACTTGAGCATCTCTGCCTCCGTCTTCATAGCCAGCTGACCAACGGTGGTGATGTTGGCGTTGTTGAGGCAGTTAGCGGCACGAACAGAAAGTTCAATCTCATTCACGCTCATGTTAAGCAGCTTGCGCAGCTGAGCAGTGTTGGCATCCTGATCGGCACCGGAGGCCTTGTCGAAGGAGACGCGGCGGCTGTCGCTCTCTACGAACACGTCCAGATGGTGACGCATGATGCTGGCGGCCTGAAGCATGGCATCCGTGGG
>JAFYUT010000075.1 GCA_017549485.1 Akkermansia sp. | reverse complement strand
CTTAGTACGAGAGGACCGGGTTTGACGCACCACTGGTGCACCGGTTGTTCTGTCAAGAGCACGGCCGGGTAGCTAAGTGCGGAAGGAATAAGCGCTGAAAGCATCTAAGCGCCAAGTCCCTCCCAAGATGAGTTCTCCCTATAGGAGCGTGGAAGACTACCACGTTGATAGGGTGCAGGTGTAAGCGTAGTAATACGTTGAGCCGAGCACTACTAACATCCAATTGACCTCATACACAACTCAAACATGAAGCGTCACCCCCGGTGATAAGCTTTGAAATGCGAGATTCAAAACAAAGTGTGAGCTCGAACGCAAACGAAATTGTGATTAACCCGCAACCACCTGCCACGCGGATGTCAGCCTGCTGCTTACAGCAAAGCGCAAGCGACTGCCTCAAGCAACAATACAGAACGCGGCAACATGACCAACCGGATACACGGTGAAGGGAATAAGTAAGCACAAAACACTTCCCCGCAACCTGGTGGTCATAGCCTGATGGTCCCACCCGGTCCCATTCCGAACCCGGAAGTGAAACATCAGCACGTCGATGGTAGTCGGACGATAGGTCCCGCGAGAGTAGATAGCCGCCAGGGCTCATGAACCCCGCAAACCGAAAGGTTTGCGGGGTTCTTCATGTTACGGCACCGCAGGTGGCGTAACTATCATGTGTAAACTATCATGAAAGGCGCGATAGCGCCGCACTATCATGCAATCCGCCTGGGCGGCGCGCAGCTTGCAAAAAAGGATAAATTGTATCCCGATGTCCCGCGACCCGTCTACGCGTTTCTTTTTATACTGAAAAAACAACAGTAGACCTGAACTGTCATTCGGCCCGAAGAGGAAAAGAACAGATGGTTTAAACGGGAGCGAATTTGTTACCGCTCACTTAGAAAAACTCGCGTGCAGTAAATCAAAATTCACAAAATTGTGGAACGATAAACGCAACGGCAAGTATTATTGGCGAGAAGGATTTATCGAAAGCATGCGAGTAATGTTCAATAAGTAATTAGCGCAAAACGAAATTAGACCCGAGTGTTCCTATAACCTCAAGAATCCCCGGCACGACGTTCCACACGGGAGCGTGGGCAATATATGGTCTTATTTCTTCGGCGTCAATTTTATTTTCGTCACAAAAATCAATGATGAAATGCCGAATCTCGAATTCGTCCTGTTCTTTTTCCATAAAAAGGTCGAGGTCGTTTTTGAAATTTTGAAGTAGTTGCTCTTTATTCATAGGCAGAATAATATGGTCTGCGGCGGTAGTTGTCAATATTTTTCTCTAATTTGCCCGAATCGCTCGGAAAGTTAGTTGAATCTCCTGCAATACAACGAATAAGATGGTAAATAATGGACGAGCCGCGTCGGGGAGGGAACTAATAACGAAAGGAACACAGAACCATGAAAACGGAAGTAAAATACAAAATGAAAACTTGAGTTTACTCTGAAATTCTACTTGCTTGCAGGAGAAGTAAAGGGTATAATGGCAGCGTGAACGGAAATGTTATGAAGGAGGTCGGTTTACGTGCATACCGAGCCATGGAGATGGCCCGGGCGTTCGATACCAAGATTTCCGCACTATATAAGGCCGGCAAGATGTATGGCGGTGTGTTTTTGGGGCGTGGCCATGAGGCAATTGCAGCATCTGAGGCTGTTTTTTTAACCAAGGGGTTTGATGTGTACAACCCGTTTATCCGCGAGCAAGCAGGCCGATGCGCTTGGGGCTACAGTGTGCTGGAGAGCGCACGTTGCTATTTAGGGAGTACAGAGGGGTGCATGCGTGGGCGAGACGGCAATATTCACTGGGGTGTGCCGCAAGATGGTAACCCTGCGCCTATATCCCATTTGGGGGCCATGGTGCCTGTTGTAGCGGGCATGATGCTGGCCAAGCGCATGCAAGGCGTAGAGGGGGCAGTGGCTGTGTTGAATATAGGAGATGGCACTACCTCGGTCGGGGCTACGCATGAGGGGTGCAATGTAATTGCCGTAGAAAAGCTTCCTGTGGTCATTGTGGTGACCAATAATCAATACGCATACTCTACGCCCAACGCGCAGGAGTTCGGCTGCGCCGATTTGGTGGACCGCGGGCGTGGCTATGGTTTTGCAACGCATGCGTGTGATGGTACGGATTTTCTGCAAACGCTGGCAACCATGCAGCGCGCCGTGGCAGCCGCCAGAGCCGGGGAAGGCCCGCAATGGGTTGTGGCCAATACGCTGCGTATGTGTGGCCATGGTGAGCATGATGATGCCTCTTATATACCGGCTGAGCTTAAGGCTGCCTATGCCGACCGCGACCCGCTGCTCATAGCCCGCCGCCAAGTGCAAGAGCAGGGCTGGCTTACTGAGGAAGAGGTGGCAGCGCTACAGGCTGAGTGTGCAGACGAGGTGCAGCGCGCTATGGCGCAAGCTCAAAAAGAGCCCACTCCCATACCGGCTGAGACGGATTGGAGCTCTGTATCGTGGAAACCCTCTCGTTATTAACATTTTATCCTGCTGAACAACCATGAGTGTAACCTACATAGATGCCATACATCAAGCCATGGCTGAGTTGCTTGAGGAAGACCCGAGCGTTTTTCTCTACGGTGAGGATATTGCCGGTAAGTTCGGTGGTGCGTTTAAGGCTACCAAGGGGCTGGCAGATAAGTTTCCCGGGCGCGTGAGGAATGCCCCCATTGCTGAGGATGCCATTATGGGTGTGGCCATAGGTGCCGCCATAGGTGGTATGAAACCCATTGCCGAAATGCAGTTTGCGGATTTCGGTATATTGGCACTCAACCAGATGTGTAATAATGCGGCGGCTCATTACTTCCGCACCGGAATGCCGTTGAATGTGACGCTGCGCATGCCATGCGGTGGTACTCCCGGCGGTGGCCCGTACCACAGCCAGATGGTTGAGGCCTTGTTTGCGCATTTCCCGGGGTTGCATGTGTTTACCCCTGCTACGGTGGCAGATGCCTATTACATGATGAAGCAAGCGGTGCAAATACCTGACCCTGTGGTCTTTTTGGAGCATAAG
This sequence comes from Akkermansia sp., assembly GCA_017549485.1. Lineage (GTDB taxonomy): Bacteria > Verrucomicrobiota > Verrucomicrobiia > Verrucomicrobiales > Akkermansiaceae > Akkermansia. The sequence goes on along the minus strand of JAFYUT010000075.1, from coordinate 12,568 downwards.
TTCCTGTACCGCTGGCTCAAGGCCGATACGTGGCAAGAGGCAGACCCGCTGCCCATCGGGCGTGCCCGTATTGCCCGCCCCGGCCGCCATGCTACGGTGGTAACATACTCTGCCATGGTGCCCGAAACCCTGCGCGCGGCAGATGAATTGGCCCGCACCAGCGGCTATCAAATTGAAGTGGTAGACCTGCGCACGGTGAAACCCATTGATACGGATACCATACTCGCCTCCGTAGCCCGCACGGGTAGGTTGCTGGTAGTGAGTGAGGATTTCCCGTGGGGTGGGGTGGCTGCCGAGGTAGTGGCCCGTGTGGCATCTGAGGGCTTGCATTTGCTGGATGCCCCGCCGCTGCGCTTAAGCTCTAAGGAGAGCCCCGTACCGTATCACCCCGACCTGTGGAAGGCTCACCGCCCACACAGTGAGGATATTGCCGCCGCCGTTCGATATCTGATAACTCTTTAACCTTAACCTCTATCGCGTATTATTATGCCTTCCGTCCCCATTCTCATGCCCCAGTTGGGCGAATCTATTGCCGAGGCCTCTATCATGCAGTTGCTGGTAAAGCCCGGTGATACCGTGCAAGAAGACCAAGAGGTCATTGAGGTTGAAACCAATAAAGCCGTCATGGCAGTTACCGTTTCTTGCGGTGGTGTGGTAAAAAGTATCTCTGTGAGTGAGGGCGAGACGGTGCCCGTGGGTGCTGTTATGGGTATTATTGAGGCTACGGAAGAAGAAGTGGAGCGTACCGGGGCAACCACGTTGGATGCCGCTGCTGTGGCAGCCGTTACAGCGCCTGCCGTGCCCGATGCTCCCACCGGTGCAGCCGCTATGGATGGTGCCCACTTCCGCACCGAGGGTGAGTACCGAGAGGGCTCTCCCGCTCATATTGAGACCGGTGGCCGTGGCTTGCCGGTGCCTGCGCGTATTCGCGGGGCTCATTATCTTTCACCGCGCATCAAAGCGCGTATGGATGAGCTTTGTATCACAGAGGCTGACTTGGCCTACGTGATCGGCACGGGAGCCAATGGGCGCATTACCATTGAAGATTTTGAGAATTTCATGCACTATGTGGACGGTTGGCCTTCTAAGCCGGCATCTCCCATGCGCCGCAGTGTAGCAGGCAGCATGCAGCGCACGTGGCGCCGCCCCATTGCCAGTGCAGGGCGCCCCATATATATGGCTCCCATTATATTGCACCGCCGCAATCACCCGCGCAAGCCGGGTGTTACACTTTACTTCTTGCGTGCCTTGGCCTTGGCTTTGGCCGAGGCTCCCGAGTGTGCGGGTTACATGGTGGGCGGACGCATACTTACCCCTCGCAATATTGATATCGGTGTGGCTGTGCAGGTGGCAGACGGTGTGATGGTGCCGGTGATGCGCCGTGTGAATGAATACACAATGGATGAGCTGATAGACGAGTACAACAAGGTGGTAGCTCAGGCTCGTGACCGCAAGCTTGACCCCGCTTATGTGGGGGGCGGCATTGCCACGGTGTCCAATTTCGGTGGTTTCGGGCTTACCTTTGCCTCGCCCATGCCCTTGCCCAGTGAGAGCCTTATTTTGGGTGTGGGTGCTGTGCGCAAAACGCCCGTGTGGAGCGATGAGGTAGAGTGTTTCATCCCGGTAGAGCAGGCTGAGATTGTGGCCTCGTTTGACCACCGCGTGGTGGACGGTGGCGACATCGGGCGCCTGATGCAGCGCATTGCGTATTTCTTGGAACATCCTGAACATTTGTAATTGAATATGATGCAGACACTTGACCCTCAAAAGCACATTATCGGCGTGTTAGCCGGTGCCGGTGAGTACCCCCGCCTGATGGTGGAGGGCGCCAAGCGTGCCGGTATGCGTGTGGTGGTAGCCGGGTTTAAGGGGGCTGTGGGTAAGGATATTCCGCCGCTTTGTGATGCATTCCGCAAGTTTCGCGTGGGTGCCGTAGATGGACCGCGTGAGTTTTTTCAAGCCAACGGGGTAACGCACGTGGTGATGACAGGGCAGATTAAGCCTGCCTGCATTTACACCATGTGGCCCGATGCTACGGCACGCCGATTGTTAGCACAGCTGGACCGCCGCAATGCCCATACCATTTTCGGGGCTGTGTGTGATTATGTGACCTCTCACGGCATGCAGATGCTGCCCTCTACCGCGTTTATGGACGAGGTATTACCCGGGGCCGGGCATTTGGCAGGCCCTGTACCCACAGCCCAACAAATGGCGGAGGCCTACCATGGTATGCAGCAGGCGCGGGAAATTGCGCGCTTGGATATAGGCCAGAGCCTCATTGTGCGTGGTATGGAGGTAACTTGTGTGGAGGCATTCAAAGGTACCAACGAGTGTATCAAAAACGGCGGTGGCCTGCCGAATGCCCCCGTGACCTTGTGCAAGGTGACTAAGCCCGGGCATGATATGCGCTTTGATGTGCCATGCTTGGGGTTGAGAACCATACAGCACTGTGTGCGCCACCATGTGCGCCATATTGTTTTTGAGGCTCACCGCACCATTCTCTTCCAAAAACAAGCGGTTATAGAGCTCTGCAACCGTCATGGTATAACTCTGCACGGTATGCAAATGCCTGAAGATGGGCTGCAAGTGCCTGCCATTGAACATGCTGAGGATGACACGGCCCATGCTGTGGAATTGGCCGGCGCCATGGAGCAACTGGGAATCGGGCATTCTGCCGTGGTGTGTGATGGGGTGGTGATAGCGGTGGAAGACCCTGAGGGCCCCTTAAAGTGCATTGCACGTGCCGGGGCTTACATGAAGCGCATACGCTTTGCGCGTTTTGCCAACTGGCTGTGCGGCCTGTTGCTGGGGCGCAAGGGGAGCCCGCCTGCGCCCATAGTGATGGGGAAGACGCAAAACTTTATGCTGACCCCCATGGTACAGCAAGCGGCACGTAAAGCTGGCATTATTCTGAAATAGACAGCCTCATGAAGAAAAAAATCAACTGCCTGCTCATTGTTTTTCTCGTTTGTTTAAGTTTGTATGGCTTAACAGCCTGCGGGTTGCAACCATTGGTGTACCCGGGGGCAGATATGCACCTGCCGGATTCCCGCTATGGCTGCAAGGCCGAGCGAGTTGAGCTGAAAGCTCCGGATGGTACCGCCCTGCGTGGTTGGTTCTTCAACCGTGGCGCTGATACTCCGCTGGTGGTCTTTTATGGGGGTAATGCCATGAATGTGGGGGCATTTACCGATATAGCCAAGGCAGATACCACTCGCTCATACCTGCTGATGAATTACCGTGGCTATGGTAACAGCGATGGTGAGCCCTCAGAATCTGCCCTTGTGCAGGATGCTTGCCATTGCCTGAAATCGGCACGCAAAAAGCTGGGTACCCCGGCATCCGTTACCTTAGTGGGGTTCAGCCTGGGTAGTGGAGTGGCTACACAAGTGGCTGCTGCCGAAAAATCTGATGCGCTCATTCTTATTTGCCCCTTTGACAGTATTACGGAGGTTGCATGCAACATGGTACCGTTTATCCCGCGCCTGCTGCCGCTGGATACTTGGAAATCTGCTGATTATGCACCGAAAATCACTTGTCCTGTTACCATTTTGCGTGCTAAGCATGATTCTATTGTGCCACCGGCCAGTACCGATGCGCTCATACGCGCATTTACAGCTGTAACACCTACGGTGCATGAGTTCTCCTGCGACCACAACAATATTTTTTCTGCCGAGGGATTCTCAGAAACACTAAAAAATCAATTGCCATGAAGAAATCAATCTCTCCTTTCAGCTTTATTATGTTTATTTTAGGGCTATTGTGTGCCTTGATGCTGGGGGTGAGTCTTTTCAGCATGGCCACTTTGCATGTGGATATGTGGGCAAGTGATTCTCCGTTTGTAGGGGCAGCGCCGTTTTTTAACGTGGGCTTTATCTTTGTGTTTGCTTGGTTGACTTTTGCTTTTTTCGGGGTTACGGAAAATGAACGCCGCAGGTGCCGGCAGTTACCTGCGGTGAAGTGGGGGTGGCCCACATGGTGGTTTGCCGTAGGCCTCAGCGTGGTTGCTGCCCTGTATTTCATTTATATGTATTCAACAACGGAGCGAAATCCGGAGGTTGTCGGGTTATGGCTTTTGGGGGTGTAAGCCAACGTTTTATCTAGAGCGCAACCAGTTAGAACGATAGCCGTTTTCGCCATCGGAGCATTCAATCCATAATTGAACAATCAGGGCAGCTTGGCGACGGGTGTGCGCCGGGATATTCGGGTTGCGGGTAAGGTAGCGCGCCAATAGGTAACCGCCATAGCCCTCCATCATGGCCACACCGCCCCCGGTGTTGAGAATAGCTTGTTGCTCAGCAGGCAAGTTGTTGACGGCGCGTGTGAACATGCCATCCCAGTTACTGACGCAGATGCGGAATTTTGAGGGATAGTTGTACCTTTTTAAATCAGCCGAAGTGTTGATACCGAGCTTGTTCAGGGATTGGGTGTATTCTTTTACATAAGCCAAGGCAAAGTCCGTTTTTTCTTGCGGGCTCATGTTGGCAAATACCTTGGCTGCGGCATCTTGCTGTTTGGTTCTTTGCAGGAATCGGCGAGCGAATTCCCCGGAACCGCCTCTGCGGAGGTAGCGGGCGTGCTCATCTCGGTATGCGGGATGGGAGGGGGCTGAGTAAAAGTGGGTCATGTCTTCGTCCGCTCGGTCCCATTCTGCGGAGCCGATGAGAGCCTTTGGCGGTGCGTATTCTGCAAGAGTCGGTTGCGTGCATGCAGAAATCCCCGCCACAGCGAGTGCGGCGAGGATGACGGAAACTTTGGTGCGGGTAGTCATGGGGGGAGTATGGTTTAATCCGGGAAAATGGAGCGCAGGTCGTGGTGGCGCAGGGAGGAGGTATCTGCACCCCGCTCTGAATCTGCGGCTTTGCGGCGTGCCGCGGTGTAATCCATATCGCCGTCTACCTCGGCAAAAAGGCGACGCACGCGGTCTGTTTGCTCATCTTTGGAAGGCTTGGGAGAGGTGGGCTGATGCATGGGCATAAGCTCGCCTTGGTACATAGCGCGCTCTGCAACCGGTGCGGCGGGTTCTTCCTCCTCCTCGTCTGTTGTTGATTCATCGTCCGTTTCTTCTTCCTCCGGCTCTGCCTCTTCTGCGTCTACCGTGGCGAAGATGTCGTCTTGCTCCGCCGTGGTTTCTTCAGCTGTTTCTTCTTCCTCCTCAACGGAATCGGAGTCTTCCTCCGGTTCTTCCTCGGGGGTGGTTTCGGCCAGTAGAGCGGCAGCTGCGGCAGCGGCTTCTTCCTCCTCTATTTGCTTGGCAATACCGGCTTGGAATTCAGCGGCATTGACAGAGGCGATAAGCGTGACGCGAATTTCATCGCCAAGGTGCGGTTTGACAGTGGTGCCGAAGAAGACATCCACATCTTCATCAGCCAAGGCGTTTTTCACGGTTTCTACTGCTACGCGGATTTCATGCAGAGACATGTTCTCACCACCGGCAATATGAACAATGACGGTGCGCGCATAGCGCAGGGAACCACGGTAGGCCACTAAGGGTGAGTTAAGAGCATCGCGAGCGGCCAACTCGGCGCGGTTGGTGCCATAGCCCTTGCCGGAGCCGAAGAGACAGCGGCTATCATTGTTCTCCAACGCTGTGGCAAGTTCATCCAGCCCCAAATTGATAAGCCCGGGAGATGAGGCCAGCATGGGGACAGAGGCCGTGGCTTTGGCCAGCAGGCGGTCCACTTCTTCAAACACGGCACGCGCGCCGCGATTGCTGTTGAAGAGGTTCTCCATGTAGTCATTTTCAAAGCAGAAGAGAATATCCGAGATACGGGCAATCTCCTCTTGGGCTTTATCTGCCTGAGCGCGGCGGCGTTTACCCTCAAAGCTGAAGGGCATCAGCAGCACAGATACCAAGAAAACGCCTTTCTCTTGTGCCATGCGGGCCAATACCGGTGCAGCACCGGAGCCCGTGCCACCGCCTAAGCCTGCTACCAGTACCAACAGGTGGGTATTCTCAAGCATGGCTTCCAGCTCGGCGCGGCTTTCCTCTGCTGCGCGGCGCCCTACCTCGGGGTCACCACCGGAGCCCAACCCATGGTTAAGGCCGCCCCCCAGCTGAATAAAATGCACATTATCCCCCAAAGCTCGGCCCACGCGCTCATCCAGTGATGCGGTGTAGAGCTTAACGTTGTCGGCGCTGGAGCCGGTAAAGCATTGCAGAATGCCGGCGCCTGCACCACCGATACCGACGATGGAGATGCCGTGTTCTTTGCGAGAGATGGTCTGATAGGGGAGCATAGCTGTAAAAAATGGTGTGTTGATAATCAGCGTTTTTTGCGAAAAATACCAAAGATGCGGCGCAGCAGACCGGGTTTTTCGGGCTCGGCGTTTTCGGCCTCGTATTGCAGCGCATAGCGGATAAGGCCTATGGTCGTGCAGTAGCGGGGGTCTGCCAAGTATGAATAGTCTGCCCCTATGCCGGGTTGAGCCGGTTGATAGACGCGTACTTTGAAGATGAACTGGGCAAGGCGATCCAGCCCGAACATGAGGCTGGTACCACCGGAAAGGTAGACGGCCATGCCGCGGCGGCTCCACACGTGCTCGGGGATGCTGTCTTTGACACTTTGCAGAATGTCGGCCAGGCGGTCGCGTATGATATTGTTGAGCAGGCCGCGTGAAATGCTGTATACCAAGCCATTATCGTCTCGGTAATTAGCGGTGGACGTATCTTTTACATCGCCGAATGCGTTGCCTTGGTGGCATTTGAGACTCTCTGCAGCCTCAAAGGTCATGGGGGTGGGCGAGAGGTCCATGATATCTTTGTTAATAGAGTTGCCACCGTGCGGCACGCAGCCGCTGGCAATGGTATCTCCCCCGCAGTAGCAAATGAAATCCGTCGTGCCGCCACCGATATCTATGAGCAAGGCACCGTCCTCGCGCTCGCGGCGCCCCAATACCAATTGAGCCGTGGCAAGCGGTGCAAAGGCCAGTGCTTCAATCTCCAGCGGTACTTGGCGCACGCAGAGCAGGGAGTTTTGCAAGCGCTTGCGGTTGCCGTGAATCACATGGCTGTGAGCAGCCAATTTACGCCCGCGAATCCTGATGGGGTTGTAAAAATAATCTCGGTCATCAATGCAGTAGGTACCCATCTCTCGGCAGATGATGCTGCGGTCGGCGGGCAGTTCAATCTCCTCTGCATGGCGATTTACCAAGTTGATGTGTTCTTGGTTGATGATGTCATTCTCCGCAGAGAGGTAGCAGAACCCGTGCCCGGCCTCACCCATGATGTGCTCACCGGTGACAGAGAGGTATACGCTTTGAATATCAACATTGGCGTGGTCTTGGGCCAGCTGCCAGGCATCGCTCAGATTCAGCCGCGCCAAATCGGGGTCGGCTATCTCACCGGCGCGAATCCCCTCGCTGGGCACTTCTCCCAAGCCGATGACGGCCGAGGTGCCATCCGGGTGAATTTCGCCCACCACCATGCAGGTTTTGGTGGTTCCGATTTCAAGACCGACGATGATTTTGGATTGTTCGTTCACGGATTTATTATAAGAGGGTTCAGCGGCGCCCGCGTAAGAACTTCAGGAGGCGGTGCCACCAGCCACGCTTAGTGGAGCGCATGGCGGTTTCATCATACATTTGAGCAAAGCGAATCAGGCCGATGGCCGTGCAGAAGCGCGGGTCCGACAGGTAAGAGTATTCATCACCCGTGCCCGGGGGCAGGGGTTGGCGCACAGGTACTTTGAAGATAAATTGAGCCAAGTTATCCAAGCCGCGCATCAGGCTGGTGCCGCCGGACAAATAAACAGTCATGCCGCTTTGCTCTAATACAGAGACGGGTATGTTGTCTCTTACATCCAACAAAATATCAGCCAGGCAGTCGCGTATAATTCTGTTGAGCAAGCCGCGCTGTATGGAGACCTCATTGCCGAGCTCACTGCGGTAATAGGCCATAGAGGTATCTTTCACATCGCCGAAGGCGTTACCCTCGGTGCATTTGAGAACTTCTGCGGCTTTGTTGGTCATGGGTTTGCCGCTTTGCTCAATAATGGCCTTGTTGATGGAGTTACCACCCTCGGCAATGCAACCGCTGGCCACGATATCGCCGTTGCTGTAGCAAATGAAGTCTGAGGTGCCGCCGCCTATGTCGATGAGGAGTGCCCCCGCCTCTTTCTGCTGGCGGGTGAGTACCACCTGTGCCGTGGCAAGCGGTGCAAATACAATGTCTTCTACCTCAAGCGGTACTTGGCGTGCGCACATCAGGTAGTTCTGAATACGCGTAAGAATACCGTGCATCACATGGCACTTTACATCAAGCGTGCGCCCCGTGAGGCCAATCGGGTGGCGAGATGTCTCCCTGTTATCAATGCTGAAGTTGCCCATCTCTCGGTTGATGACGAAACGGTCTGCAGCAATTTCAATTTTCTCTGCTTTTTCGCGTGCCAAGTCGGTGTGCTCGTACTCAATGATGTCCTCGTCATCGGGCAGGCGGTATGAGCCTTGGCCGTTTTCGCCGTAGATATGCTCACCGGTAACGGAGAGGATAACGCTCATAATCTCCACATCTGCATGGTCTTGAGCAGATTGCCAAGCGTCAAAAAGACACTGGCGGGCCATGCTCATATCGGCAATTTCGCCTTTGCGTATACCGGCGCTGGGTACCTCACCCACGCCAATGATGGCAGCGGTAGAGTCAGGGTGTATCTCCCCGACCACCATGCAGGTTTTGGTGGTTCCCATTTCAAGGCCTACGATTATCTTGGATTGAGCCATAATGATATACTGACGAGTGCTGTATGTGCGGTGGAGTCGGGCGTGCCGAGCACAGCCCGAATTTTCTGCAAGAGTATAGCAGATTTACGGGCCATGTGCGCGGCAAATGCGCGTCATATTATTGACAGCCGGCACATTGTTCCGGCGTAGGCATGGTCTGCGGGCGGATAGAGACGTATTTTTCCGTGTATTCCTCAGACGGCACAAAGAGGAAGCCCGGGTCTTTATCTCGCACCTCATAGCCGGCCAGTCGGAATATGGGCAAGGCTTGGTTGGTATTGGGCTCGTAGGCTTTCTCCCCGGTATATTTACCGCGTATGATGTATTCTACATTATGGTCCGTGCCGAACACGGGGTTGGGCAGGGGGATTTCAATACCGCGGTCGGGTTGGCGGCAATCTTGCTCATCCATCATGACGAGCTGAGCCGTGCGCCAGCTTTGGCCGGGTTTTCTCAGGTACCCCCAAAAGCGGGTGTAGGGTATGTAATAGCGGCGACCGATGTAGTAGTCGCCTGCTTGTTCCTGCGCAATTTGAGCCTCGCGCTCGGCAAGTGCTTCACAATCAGACTTGAGTGTGTTGCACTGCACCAGCGTGAGGCATGCGAGTGTGCTGAGAATGATTTTTTTGAACATGTGCGGGTTCTGTTCTACTCTTTCAGGGGTGGCGGGTCAAGCTGTTAGTCTGACTGCGCCCCACTTCTTACTAGGCGTTGTTCTGTTGTTTATCCGACTTTCTGTTCAAGATTTCGGCATACGCTTTTTTCTGTGCTTTGGCGCTCTTTTTGCCGGACACAATACGCATTAAGATGAACAGTACCAGCAGTGTTACGGAAACGAGCACAACATCTGTCACCATGGGGGAGAGTTTCAGAATCTTTCTCACCGGTGCAGAGATGTTTTGCGGCAAGAAGCCCTCGCCGGCGTCTGCCTTTGCCACGGCCTCCTCCGTATCAGCTGCTTCATTTTCCCAATCGGCCTCGGCTTCGGGGGCGCCGAATCCATCCTCAGCATCGGTGGTGGTGGCAATCGGTTCTTCCGGCGTATCTGCCAATACCGGGCGGGTTTGTGCGGGTTTTGAGGCAGAGGCTGCGGTGCGGCGGCGGTCCTCTTCATCAGCCATCAGGGCTGAGAGGTCAATATTGGCACCCGAGCTGCCCAAAGCGGTGTAGCCACCGTCTTCCCTAGCCTCACCGATACTCAGGCGGTCGCGGGAGGGCTTAGAGGCATAGTATACGAAACGCGTGCATTTTTTACGGGCGGCAGAGGTGTGCTCCACAAAAATCCACCCCTCATTTTTATCACCCTTTACCTTGGCACCCAAGGCATGCTCCATACCGTAGGTGTTGGTGTTCTTTTTGGGCTTGCCCAGTTTTTTGTAGTTAGATTTACCGCCGGTAATGGCCTTGATATCGTTGTGTACCGTTTTGCGGTTCACGGGTTTGGCGTACTCCACGGCAATGCACAGGGCCTGCCCTTGCTTATTGAGCTTAAAGTCCACATGTACCGTGCGCCCCTTGAGTTTCCAAGTGCGGCGCACCGTGCTGTCCGACAATATGGTATACTTGTAATCCTTGGTCAGGCTGCCGTCCGCTTCATCTCGGGTCATCGGCAGGTGCAGGTCTTTGAGCTCTAAGGCCTCTGCGTTGCAGCTCAATACTGCTGCCACCAAACTCATCATGCCGGCTATTTGAGGTATGGTCTTCATGGTCGTATTTGTGGAGGTGAAAATTTTCGCTTGCTTATTCTACCATAATCTTCCCCCGCCTCTCAAGCTAAATGTGTCTGCCTTTATAAAATCTCTTGACATCTCAGCCTCTTGCTCTCATAATACCCGCGTTCGCATTCGTGAGCTTATCAGGAGAGATGGCTGAGTTGGTCTAAGGCACTCGACTCGAAATCGAACGTGGCAGAGATGTCACCGAGGGTTCGAATCCCTCTCTCTCCGTTCGATGAAATCCACTGAAAGTGTTAATTTTCAGTGGATTTTGATTTTTTGTGATGCCCTGATGCTGAATTCGTAATAAGAAAACACCCAAGAGATTTTCAAGAATTGAGCGTATTTGAGAAAAGAGAGATTGACTAGGGATGTTATTTGTTATACACTTGGACAGAGGGGGAGATGACGCATATGAAAACGATATTGAATTTCAAGTTATTTATGATTGCATTGATGGGTATAACCTATTGGGTTGCACCCGAATGTTCTGTTATACCTCAGGCGTATGCTGCTAAAGAAAGCAAAGAAGACAGAAAACGTAAATCTCTGAATAACAAAATTCAGAATCTGGAGAGGCGTATAGAAAATTATAATAACCAGATAGAGCTGATAGACCTTAAGATTGAACTACATGAAAAATGCCGTTGTTGTTCAACCGGTAATTGTCGTGGTCAAGGCTCTGTGAGAGGGTGTCGCCATTGGGCTGTCGATAAGCATAATGGCAGAAACGTTAAGGTTTGTCATCAGTTGCCTCACAATGAACAGCGAGAAGCCGGTATTGATCAGGCTATCAGTGTTTTGAATAAAAAGAAGGAAATGATTCAAACGGTCATTGCGCGTTGCCAAGACAAGATAGCCGAAGCTGAAGCCGAACTCAATAATTAATGGGTTCCGATACTTTTTGGGACTTTGTGTAATATGAGCTGAGAGTACGAGCGGTAATACCGGTGTCGTTATTCAAGTCAGATTAATCCTCATTGTTGTTGGCTGCGTATTTGTATATCAGTAAATGCAGAAGTATAGCGGTAGTCGCTAACCCGATGGCGTATCCTTGATGTTTTATTTTCCACAAAATCCATACATAAGAAGCAATTCCGATATAGTATCCCACGATGAGCCAAGCTAAAATGAAGCGTCGGAAGAATCGGGCTTCTGTGTGTTCGTCTTTGTAACGTTCGTTTTGTTCTTTTTGGAGCTCTACCTGTTCGCTGATACGGGTATATATTCCTGCCAAATATGAGGTTGTCATTTCTTGTTGATCCATAGTTAAGTATCTATCTCTTTGGTATTACATTGTCAAGCATGTTTTAGTAAAACTCCGGCAAAAAAAGAGAAGGGAACGCAAAACTGCGTTCCCTTCCGAACAATAAGATGTGGTGCTGTGATTAGGCGCCGAGCTGGAAGCGCTCGAAGGAAACCACGGTGAGGGTGTCACCGAGCTCCTTGCCAATCTTGGCAACAAGCTGCTCTACGCTCATGGAGGGGTCCTTCACGAACTCCTGGCTCATGAGGCAGCTCTGCTTGTAAAGAGCCTTGAGCTTACCGGGAAGAATCTTCTCCAACAGGGCCTCGGGCTTGCCCTCAGCAATAAGCTGAGCCTTGGCAATCTCCTGCTCCTCAGCCACGAAAGCGGGGTCAAGGGAAGAGGAGTCAACGCTCTTGGGAGCGCAAGCGGCGATGTGCAGGGTGATGTCCTTGCACATGGTCTGGAAGGCCTCGGCAGCTACGGTAGCGGCGTTGCCGCAAGCAACCTGAAGCAGAACACCTACCTTACCACCCATGTGGATGTAGGAAACGATGCTGCCCTCGCCGGCCAGCGTGTAGCGGGCGAACTTGCGGAACTTCATGTTCTCACCGATGGCGGCGCACTGCTCGGCAAGGTACTTCTCTACGGTGGTGCCGTTGATGGCAACGTTGAGAGCCTCATCGAGGGTGGCGGCGCTAGAAGCCATGAGAGCGGCGCCGATCTCAGCTACGAGAGCGCGGAACTTGTCGCCCTTGGAGCAGAAGTCCGTCTCACAGTTGATCTCGAAGATGATACCGCTGTTACCCTCTACCATGGTGGTAACAACACCTTCCTTAGCCTCGCGGTCAGCCTTCTTGGGGGCCTTGGCGATACCCTTCTCGCGGAG
>JAFYUT010000074.1 GCA_017549485.1 Akkermansia sp. | reverse complement strand
GAAGAGAGACGAGCGGCGACCGGCATCCGGCGTGCTCTTGATTTCACAGGCTCGCAGCACTTTGCGTCCCTCCAAAAAGCCCGGGGCTCGCTTGATGAGTGTTTTGAGAATGCTTACGGCATATTTGTAGTTTTTTGCAGCCACAGCCTGCTGAGCCTTAACCCAAAGGGAGGCCTCTGCCGGTTCAAGCTGACGGTCGGTGATAATGCTGATACTCATAAGTGTGTGTAAGGAAAACATGCGGCGATTACGGCACGTGAATATGCCGTAACTCAGTACGTCCACCATATATACCACATTATCTGCGTGATTTCAACCTTGTTTTTTGAAAAAATTGTGGCACAATAGCTCGCGTGATGAGGATAGATGCCATTTTGAGCAGATACGGTTATTGCTCCCGCAGAGAAGCCGCGCAGTGGGTCAAGCGCGGGCGCGTCACTGTGCCCGGTAAAAGCTTGCGTTCGCCCTCAGACAAAGCAGAACCGGCCGAGGTGCTTATAGATGGCAAACCGGTGGAGTTTGTTAATGGCCTTTACGTGGCGCTGAATAAGCCACTCGGCTGTACGTGCAGCCATAAAGAAGAGGGTGATTTGGTATATGATTTGTTACCGCCGCAATGGCTTAACCGCAGCAATGGGGTGAGTACCGTAGGGCGTTTGGACAAAGAAACATCAGGCCTATTATTGTTGACAGATGACGGGGCGTTTGTACATGCCCTTACCAGCCCTAAAAAACACGTGCCTAAGGTGTACGCGTTTGAAACCCTTACCCCGATTCCGGAAACGGCTGTGGCTCAATTTGCATCCGGTGAGTTTATGCTGGAGAACGAGACTACCCCGTGTTTACCTGCTGAGCTTGAGATAACAGCTCCTTGCAGTGGGCTGCTTACGTTGCATGAGGGGCGCTACCACCAAGTTCGCCGTATGTTGGCGGCGGTGGGGGCCCCGGTATGTTCCCTCTCGCGCATCGCTATCGGCTCTTTGCGATTGGAGGATTTGAATTTGGCCCCCGGTGAATGGGGGGAAATTGACCCGCACCTTTTTACATGAGTTTTGATATGCCCATAGCCGTACAACCGGACTTTACCGTGTTGTATGAAGATGATGCCGTGTTGGCGGTGGATAAAGCCGCACCATTGCTCACTCACCCTACCGGCGATAAGAATGAGCCTACGCTCTGGCATGGTGTGCGTGAGCTTTTGGCATACGAGCTTGCTTGTGGCGGGCAGGTGTCTCTTGTCAATCGTTTGGATCGCGAGACCAGCGGTATCACGCTTATTGCCAAAACGGCGGTTGCTGCACGTGAACTCGGCAGGGCGATGCAGCAGCGCCTGATGCACAAAGAATACTTAGCCGTGGTGCAGGGGTTGCCTTTGTGGAGCTCAGCCTGCTGTGCTGAGCCGATTCTGCGTATGGAGGATGTTGCTCCCACGCGCATTCATGTGCGCCAATGCTGCCACCCCGATGGCCGCCCCTGCCGAACGGAGTTTGAAGTGCTGCGCAGAGTTCCCGCTCGTGGGCATTTGCCGGCTATGTCTCTTATCCGCTGCGTGCCTCATACCGGGCGTATGCATCAAATCCGTGTACATTTGGCCTATCTCGGGCATCCCATCATCGGGGATAAAATATACGGCGGCAATGAACAGAATTATTTGGACTTTATCGAAACGGGGTGGACCCCACAATTGGCCGAACGTCTTTTTATCGAGCGCCATGCTCTTCATGCCGCAGTCCTTTCATTCCCTCTGGGTGATTCGGTGATAAAAGTCAACAGCCCCATGCCGGATGACATGAGGCTGTTGCTGGAGCAATAATTGCCGTAGCGTTCTGATAGCACATTGCTATCAGTCGTTCTCGTGTTCCGTGTAATAGATATCACCCACGCTGTCTGTTAAATCAAACCAGAGCTCCACGTTATATTGTTCATTGCCTACGCGCACGGCATATTGGTACATTTGGTAGCGCCCTTTTTCATCTGAACCCATGGACATGTAAAGTTCCAGTAGCCGGAATTCGGTGCTCAGCGCTTTTTCCAATATGGGTAAATAGGACTCTACGTCCCCCACCGTAAGCGTAAATTTCCACGCCCCATCTCTGGTGAATCCGGGGCCTCCGGTAAAGGGAAGCTTGTTATCTGTGATGGCTTGCTGCATATGCTCTACCCATACCTTTTGCAAAGGCTCCGGCAAATCAGTGCCTTCAGATGTTGAGTCTCCTTCTTCGCCGAATAAATGAGCCAATTTTGTTGACCCATAAAAGCGATGCTTGCCCAGGCGCACCACAATCTCTTCCAGATTTTGTTTTGATTGGCGGACGGTAGACATGCTTTCTTCTATGGTCTCGGGAGAAATGGTGCCGTTTTCTTCCAACTCCGCCACTAGTGCCATGATGGCGAGCATTTCATCGGCCACGGCATCGGCCTCGGTTTTATTCTGTACTTTTTCCAAGAGGTTAAGAGTATGGCTCATTCGGGCAACAATCTGTTGTATGGGGGCAGCCTCTTGTTCTACCACGGTGTTCGATACTTCACCCGTAGCTTGCAGCGTACAAGTTGCAGCCAAGCAGCTGATTAAATAGAGCATTTTCATGATGTAGAGAGGGTGTAAAGGACTGATAATGTTGGTTGAAACAAGAAAATTATAAGTTTGTTTATTCGAAATGTCAAACTTTATAGCGGCTCTTGCGGCGAGACTCGCGGATTTTTCTCATGGTGAGGGCACGTATGGAGGTCGAAAGCGGGGAGTTTGCTGCCAAAAGGGGGGCTGCGAGTTGAGGATGGAGCAGGTGTATTTCACACAGTAACCAGGCTGCCGCCATTTCGGCATAGTAACCTACGCAGGGGAGATGTGGCAGCAGTGCCACGGTGCGTGCGGCCCATTCTTCCTGTTGCACAAAATGATTGAGTAGCATGACAAGGCCGAAACGTGCCTCAAACTCATGCTCAGAGCGTAAATAGGGTTGAAGAAAAAGCCACACCTCTTCCCGGTTCTCTCTCGCAAACTTGTAGGTAGCGCAGCAGGAGTCACAAATGCTCCAGTTGGTGATGAAAGGTACAAAGACTGATAGTTCTTGCAAGCGTTGTTCCGTACCTATGCTTTTGTTTGCATAGCCGGGCAGCATGCCCCGCAGCATGCACTCCTCCATGCTTTGTGGGGGAGATGGCTCATGAAAGATGCCGGTTCTGTTAGTTCGAGCTATTTCTTGAGCCAGCTTTCGTAATACCGGTAAGCGCACGCCGAGCATGTGATGCTCTCCCGGTATGAGAGAAGAGGCAAACGCCTGAAAACGTGGCTCTGCCAGCGTTTTCAGGCGTTCTCTGAGTTCATGAATTTGCATTACTTAGCTGCGGCTTCATCCAGCAAGCGGATAACCTCGGCCTCGGTAGCGTAGTCGCGGGCAGTTTTGCCGTCCTTGTCCTTAGCATTGATATCTACGCCGGATTTGAGCAAGAGCTTAACCGTGTTCACCACATCGGGGTATTCGCTCATGCTTTGAATCACGTGCGGCTTTACTTGGTCTGCTGCCACCGGTGAAACATGAGCAAGGGAAATATCGGCCTTAGCCTCGGGGCTGAGTACGGCAAGAATCAGGGGGGTACGCCCTGCGTGATCTGTCATGTTCAGATCTGCTCCTTTGTTTATGAGCACTTGGAGCGTCTCGGGGCAGCCGTCCATAGCTGCAATCATGGCGGGGGTGGTGCCATCTTTGTCTACAGCGTTGACATCTGCCCCATTGTCGATGAGAACTTCGCATGCCCATACGGCATCCATCTTGCTTTCATGCTGAGCGAGTAGAGACTCTGCACCCATGAGCTTGATAGAGTCAATCATGAGCTCATTGCCGGTGGCGGTAATATGCAAAGGGGTAGCGTTGCTGCGTGTGTCGCGCGTGTTGGCATTGGCTCCGTGCTTGAGCAGCGGCTCCATTACGTCTGCACGGGCCAGCATGCAGGCGTAGGCAATCAAAGAGGTTTGCGGATTGATGCCCACGGAGAGGTCTGCCTTATTGGTGGTAAGCAATTCTACCATTTCACTGTGCCCCAGAGCTACGGCGATGGAAAGAGCAGACGGCCCCATGCCGGCATTTTGGCGAGCGTTGACATTGGCCCCGTGCTCTATCAACAGCTGGGCAATGTCCATATCATTCATTTGTACGGCGCCCATCAGCGGGGTGAATCCGTTCGGCATGGCAAAATCGGGTTTTGCTCCCTTTTCCAACAGCATGAGGGCAATGGAAAGGCTGTTTTCCGTATTGTGCATCACGGCATGCAGTAAAGGGGTGATGCCTTTGGAATCTCTTACATCGGGGGTAGCTTTGGCGGTCAGCAACATTTGTACGGCATTTACCGCACCCTGTGCGCATGCCATGGACAGTGTGCTTTCACCGTTGGGGGCGCAGTAGTTTACGTCTGCACCGTGGGTGATAAGCAAGTCTACCATAGACCAGTCGTCAAACATACAGGCAATACCCAAAGCCGTTACACCGGGCTCTTTCACGAAGTTGACATCTGCACCGTTTTCCAACAGCACATACATCAAATCCGAGCGACGGTTTACGGCCGCCAACAGCAAGGGGGAGTTTCCCTCTTCATCGCACTTGTTTACATCAAAACCTTCGGCTATTTTGCTCTTCAGTTCTGCAGAGGTCCCTTTCTGCATGAGCTCCATTAGCGGAGAATTGAGCAGGGCTGTCTCTTGCTGTGCTTGGGCGGGCAGCGCTGCCGTCAACATGGCAGCACACATCATGATGGCTTTAAAACGCGGTTTCATGGTGGAATTTTTCTACCATATTCAAACACGGGCTGCAAGACGTGAGTTTGGGTATGACGCTATTTGACCCGTGGCTATTTTGATTGACATTCGGTGATATTATGGCAGAATAGGCGGTGAAATGAGCACATACGGCTATTACAGATTGGCTGCGGCGGTTCCGCGCGTGCGCGTGGCAGATGTTGAGTATAACACAACAGAGCTGGTGGCAGCAGCAAAAACTGCTGCTGAGCAGGGGGCCACGGTGGTGGTGTTCCCGGAGCTGAGTATTACCTCTGCCGGCTGTGCAGATTTGTTTTTTCAACCCGCCTTATTGAAAGCCGCAGAAACAGCATTGACCCGCTTTGCCAATGAAACGGCGGAGTTGTCCATTGTCTCGGTAGTGGGGTTGCCGTTGCTGTTGGATGATAAGTTGTTCAATGTTGCAGCTGTCGTGCAGGGGGGCTTTGTGCGCGGTTTTGTGCCCAAGAGTGTTATACCGAATAAGAGAGAGAGCTATGAGCGGCGTCAGTTCTCACCCGCTGCCATGCTTACTCGTACCGAGGTAGCCGTGTACGGTGATTTTTTCCGTATTCCCATCGGTACGGATTTGCTTTTTGAGGTGAGCGATGAATTAATATTCGGGGTAGAGATTGGTGATGATGCCACGGCTCTGCTGCCGCCTTCTACCCGCCTGGCAATGCAGGGGGCGCGTGTGATTTTGAATCCGGCGGCTGCTGTAACGCTGGCCGGGCGCACGGAGTATACCTGTAATATGGTGAAAGCACGCAGCGGCTGTTGTGTGGCTGCCTATGTGCATGCCGGTGCAGGCGTGGGTGAAAGTACGCAGGACGGCGTGTGCGGCGGTGCCGCCATGATTGCCGTAAACGGCCGATTGCTGGCTCAGAATACACCCTTTGCACGTGAGAGCAGTGTGGTGTATACGGATGCTGATATGCAGCGTTTGGGGGCTGCGCGTTTGAGTGAGAGCTCATTCTGTGATAATTTATTGCAGGCAGAGTGGCCGGAGCCTCGCCGTGTGTTCTGCCATGTGGAGGTTCCCCCCTGTGATTTGCGGTATGCCTATTTGCCGGCTCGTCCTTTTGTGCCGGAGGCTGCGGAGGTAGAATCCCGCTGTGAGGAGATTTTGAATATACAGGCGGCTGCGTTGGCCAAGCGCATAGAGTGTGCTTATGCCAAGACTCTGGTTATAGGCGTATCCGGTGGTTTGGATAGTACGCTGGCATTGCTTGTGTGTGACCGTGCCTGCAAGTTGTTGGGGCGTTCCAATGATTGTATCTTGGCTCTCACTATGCCGGGCTTCGGTACTACCGGGCGCACCTATAATAACGCCGTTAAGATGATAGAACTGTTAGGCTGCACCTTTAAAGAGGTGAATATCAAGGAAGCCTGCTTGCTGCATTTCAAAGATTTGGATTTTGACCCGGCTTTGCGCACCAATACTTACGAGAATGTTCAGGCGCGTGAGCGTACCAAATTGCTCATGAACCTTGCTAACAAAACCG
>JAFYUT010000073.1 GCA_017549485.1 Akkermansia sp. | reverse complement strand
TCTTGGCGGGAGCAGGAGCTGCAGCAAGCGTAGCACCCGTGGGCTCGCCAACGCGGCAGTAACCATTGAAAATGGCACCCTCCTGAATAGAAATCTTAGAGGCCGTTACATCACCCAACAACTCGGCAGTGGAGGTAAGCTCTACGCGGTCGGACACCACAACATCGCCGGTCACGCGGCCATGAATGATGGCGCTGCGAGTACGCACGGCAACCTTGTTCTTATCGTTGGACTCAATCACGGCATTCACGCCAACGGTCAGCACGCCCTCAGACTCAATCTCACCCTGCACGGAGCCATCCACCAAGAGGTCATCGGTGAAACGGAGCACACCTACCACGCGAACATCGGAGTTGAGCACGTTGCGGGTAGATACGGCAGAAGCCTCAAGACCGGCAGCGCCTACGTCGAAACCGCTATCGGCGCCTGCAAAGTAAGACTCGGGGGCGCCGGTTCCCTGAGGCTCGGTGCCGACGGGAGCACCCCACTCGGGAGCCAGACCGGGGTCGGCAGCGGGAGTTACGGGAGCCTGCGGCGTAGTTGATTTCTGATATCCTTTGAACATAATTTTATGATTTTGAAAAGGTTAAGGTGCGTTATAAAGAGGTTGGTTACGCACTGGCAATATGTTACTCCGAGATACGCGTTTTGTCCACTCGAATTTGCGTCAGACCCTTCTTTTTTTTACAGCCGATTATCGAGGGCATTTACTCCCAAAGATAAGACTGCTTAGAATCCACCATCTTGCCATCTACATACAGCTCCATTCGCCAAGTAAGCACATCGCCCCTCTTGCTGCGTTCATCGCCAATGAAGAAAAAGCGCTCGGTATGCGTAGCCGCCTCTTTACGGGGCGCAGCATACTCTTTCTCAGTTGTCAGCACTTGAGAGCCGGTGGCGGCCTGCGTGTAGCGCATGATGACTTTCACCCGCTTATTCGGCTCGGCATCATACCACGTTACAAAGTAGTAATCACCCACACAATTTTCCATTTCGCGCTGAGACTCCGTACCGTACAAAACATACTTAGCATGACTGCGCAGGGGGGACGATGCCCAATCCGTACCGGGGTCCTCCGTTGTTTTGAGCGGTATGTCAGATACCTCTTTAATGAACGAGCGGTCGTAAGTGGAGCAAGAGCTCAACACGGCGGCCAAACCGGCGAAAATTGTGAAAGAAAGTGCGCGCATATTCTGATAGATATACCACGGAAGAAGCTTTGTCAATCATTTTCGGCGCGCACGCGCGGAGAAAAGATAAATTGTTCCGTTTTTTCGTTGACTTATCGTGTAGCGCATGTTATCTTGAGTGCGGAGGGAAACTGTACCCTCAAACTTTTAACAAATATGAAACCGGCAACATTCAACTGCACAGTACTCCGCGACGGCCACCAGTCGCTGGCCGCCACTCGTATGTCAACCGAGCAGATGCTCGAGATTGCACCCATTCTTGATACCATGGGCTTCTCAGCCTTGGAAACCTGGGGTGGTGCAACCATTGACTCGGGTCTTCGTTTCCTCGGCGAGCTTCCCTTTGACCGCCTTGATACGCTCAAGAAGCTTGCACCCAAAACTCCGCACATGATGCTGCTGCGCGGTCAAAACATGGTAGGTTACACCAACTATGCCGATGACGTGGTAGAGGCATTCGTGAAGACCAGCGCCAAGCACGGCATGAACATCTTCCGCATCTTTGACTGCCTCAACGACCCGGAGAACATGCGCACCTCCATCCGCGCTGCTAAGGAGGCCGGCGCCACCGCTCACGGCACCATTTGCTACACCACTTCCCCCGTACACAATCTTGAGTACTTCGCCAAGCTCGGCAAGCAGATTGCCGATATGGGTGCCGACGGCCTCGTTATCAAAGACATGGCCGGTCTTATCCCCCCCAGCGAGACCGCTGCCTTGGTAGAAACCCTCAAGAAGAGCACCGGGCTGCCCGTATGGGTACACACGCACGACACAGCAGGCTTGGGCGCAGGCGCCTATGTAGCCGGCATCAACGCCGGTGCAGACGCCGTGGACTGCTCCATCGCTCCCTTCGCCAACGGTACCGGCCAGCCGGACTGCATGCGTATGCTTGCTCTCATGCAGGGCTACGAGCGCTGCCCGCAGTTTGCTGATGACTTCACGGAGAAGCTCTCCAAGATTTCTGCCATGCTGCAGCCCGTTTACGACAGCCTCTCCAAGTTCACCAGCCACGCCAACGAGGTTGTGAACAGCGACACCCTGCGCTACCAAGTACCCGGCGGTATGCTCTCCAACTTCCGCAGCCAGCTCAAGGAAATGAACATGGCTGACAAGTTTGAAGAGGTATTCGCAGAAATCCCCGTTGTGCGTAAAGCCCTCGGTTGGATTCCGCTGGTAACTCCCACCTCTCAGATTGTAGGTGTACAGGCCATGATGAACGTGAAGTTCGGCCGCTGGAAGCAAATCACCCCGCAGACCATGGACGTAGCCCTGGGCTACTATGGCCACACCCCCGCCCCCGTGGATCCCGAGTTGCAGGCTGAGTGCGCCAAGCGCTCCGGCAAGGAGCCCATCACCTGCCGCCCCGCAGACCTTATCAAGCCCGGCATGCAAGACCTGCGCGATAAGCTCACCGCCAAGGGTATTCCCGCTACGGATGAGAACTGCGTCATCTACGCCATGTTCCCGCAGCAGCTGGAGGACTACTACGCCGGCAAGCGCCCCGAGCCGCCCACCGCTAAGAAGGAAGAGAACTACGGTGCTCCCGTGGCCCTCTCCACCGTAGGTGTATCTGCCGCCATCTCCGGCCGCGACATGAAGCTCAACATCCTCGGCAAGGTGTACGACGTACACATCGAGGAGAAGTAATCCCCACGCTTCTATCTGCAACATTTTCAAGCGCTCGGTATCTCACCGAGCGCTTCTTTTTTACGCTGACTGCGGATTGAACATTCCGCACCCGGAACATGCGAGCACTGCGAGCTATCATGTAAAACTATCACGCATCGCTATCATGCGAGCATCGCGAGCTATCATGCAAGCGGCGGCAGCCGCGCGCAGTATGCAAACAGGCATTCAGTCGGATACGACTGCCGAATTAACAAGCCTGCGTCAGTGAGCGGTAGGCAGAAATACCGGAGGGTTTCACCATGCGCGAGGTTTTTCTGTCACCACCGTTTTCAACGGGGTTCCATCAATTATATCTCTCTAACGGAGGTTTCGCTCGACTAGCTCGCTCCACCTCCGCCTATTAGTCTTTGCGCCCTGACGGGCTCTAAAATCAGGCTCGCTGAGCTCGCAGGTAAAAGCCCCACAAATCGCTATCATGCAAGCGGCGTCAGCCGCGCGCAGTGTGTAAACAGGCATTCAGTCCCACATTCTTATCTACCGTTTGGTCCGTAGAAAAAGGCGGGACTGAAGTCCCGCACTGCGAACGATGGAGGGCGCATCCCCCCCATTTGCCATTTTAGGTAAACGGTCAGTGGCTGATTTAACATGCAGCGAAACGGCCATTACTTAAAATGTAAAAGTTAGCGCAACCGGAGAGCTCGTCGGTGAAATTTCGTGGCCGAAGCCGCTCAGTTATCAGGCTCTGCCTGATGAGCATTTCGCCCATTGTGCCCTCCGGGCAAAATCATACTGACTCAATAAGGAATTGACGCACACGCGCGAGAGGCATAGAATGAGGTCATGAAAACGATATGGTGTTTTGTGTTGATGCTGTTCGGGCTGGGCGCAGCGCAAGCCGCTGAATTAAAAATTGCCAGCTTACACCCCCTGCTCAGCGAGATGGCTCGCAACATCGGCGGTGAGGCCGTAGAGGTGGTAGATTTATTCCCCGCCAACGGGGATTTGCACTCATTTGCCCCCGGCAGCAAGCAAATGGCAGCCGCCGCAAATGCCGACATGCTGTTGGCCTGTGGCAAAGGTATAGAGCCATACTTGGCTGAGTTGGCCGAATCCATGCCGGAAGACACCGTCATCTTAGGCTTGGGGCGCGATATACCCAATGTCTACCTGCCCAATTCCCGCCGTGCCGACCCGCACTGGTGGAATACGCCCGAGAACATGAAGCGCGCCTCCCGCACCCTGCTGGCAACCCTCAGCCAACTGGCTCCGGCGCAGCAAGCAACCTTTACTGCCGGACAAAAAAAATACGCCGCTACCATGGATGCGCTTACCCGTAAGGCACGCCTGCAATTCAGCCGCATACCACAAAACCGCAGATACCTGGTAACAGGCCATGCCGCCATGTGCCATTTTTGTGAGGAATTCGGCTTCACCCCCATCACCATTCACGGTATTTCCAAAGAAAGCGAGGGCGACACCGCCACCTTGGCAGCACTTCTCAATGACCTGAGAGCCAAAGATGTGCGCTGCATTTTTACAGAGGTAGGCGCCTCTCCCAAAATTCTTGAAGTCATCGCAGAGCAACTGGGGGTACCCACCGCCCCGCTTGTGTTGGATGGAGTCTTCCCGGGGCAGCAGAGCTATGAAAAGCTCTTTATGCACAACGTCAACACCATCAGCAAACACCTCAAATAAATGCGCCCGGCATACACATTCGGGCTCACGCTTGTGGGCATCTTGCTGGCAGGTATTCCCCTGTTACAGCTTACGGCCAAAGCCCCGCAGCGGGCCCCCATCCGTGCAGATATGCAAGAAGCCCCCGGTACGCAACAATTATTTGTGCGCGTGCAATTCACCGGCAAGCCCACCTCCTGCATCCTGCGCTATGAGGGGCAAGACCTTGCCACCCTGCCCGCCGACACCACAGCCTCCCCGTGGGAGCTTGAGCTCCCCCTGCCGCAACTCGCCCAATTGGAGCTGGAGGCCGAAATCCACTGGGCAGAGGGCAGCCCCGAAAACGCCGTCAGCATCACGCTGGAACCCGCGCAAAAAGAGCCTCGCACCGACACCCGCTGGACGGGGGAGGACGGCGCCCTACTGCATGACCTTTTCCTCTTCTCATGGTAAGCGAACACGAGCATATTTGCTGGGGACATGACCACAGCCACCACCACCATGGCGGGCATGAGCTTGCCGTGCAACAGGTTTCGGCCCGCTATGGAGACGTTGTGGCGTTAGAGTCCATAGACTTCTCCCTGCACTGCGGCCATACCTTAGCGCTCATCGGGCCGAACGGCGCGGGCAAATCCACCCTCATCAACCTGCTGGCAGGGCTGCAAAAGCCCACAGCGGGCAATATCTTGTGGAACGGGAATCCCCTGCACAACACGCGCCACGAAATAGCCTACATGCCACAGCGCACCGAGGTAGACTGGCGTTTTCCCATCACCGTGAGAGAGCTGGTAGAGATGGGGCGCTACCCCGCCTTAGGCATGTGGCGCACCCCGAACAGGCATGACCGCGAGATTGTGGAAAAAGCGTTGGATGCCCTGCAACTCACCCAACTGCAAAAGAGGCAAATAGGAGAGCTCTCGGGCGGGCAGCAACAGCGTGCCTTTTTGGCACGCGCCTTGGCACAAGAGGCTCACATCCTGCTGCTGGATGAGCCTTTCACCGGGCTTGATGTACCGGGCATGGAGTCTTTGGGGGAGCTATTGCAATCTTTGGCAAGTGAGGGTAGGCTTATCATCGCCTCGCACCATGATTTGAACAGCGCCCCGCGCATTTTCAGCCACAGCCTGCTGCTCAAAAAACGCCGCATCGCCTTCGGCACCACGCAAGAGGTACTTACCGCAGATAACCTACTGGCTGCCTTCGGCCAACAACACATCACCCGCTCATGAACGATTTTCTTCAATTTTTGGGAGAACCGATAGCCCAACGCAGCCTGTGGGCCTGCGCCGTCATCGGTTTTGCCAACGGCTTTGTGAGCGCCTTGGTCGTGCTCAAGCGCTCCTCCCTGCAAATCGGCACCATCTCCTGCGCCCTGTTGCCGGGCATCGCTTTGGCCATTCTTCTGTTCGGGCTCATGCAAGTCAGCATCCTGATAGGCGCTGTGCTGGCCGGGCTTATGGTGGGGCTGGGGTCGCTCTTTGTCTCGCGCACCTCCAAGGTGGATCAAGACACCGCCCTCTCCATCATTCACACCTCAGCCTTTGCCATAGGCTACATCATCCTCGTGCAGCTTGGCCTGCAACAAAAGGTGGACGATTGGTTGTTCGGCAGCATCATGAGCATGGGTAATACAGATTTATGGATTGCCTACGCCATCAGCGCCGTGGCCGTACTCAGCATTACCGCCCTGCACAGGCCGCTCATCATCTATTTGTTTGACGCCAAAGCCGCCGCCGCCATGGGTATACCTACGCGAGCTTTCAGCTACGGCATTTTTGCCCTCATTATTCTGGTATTGGTGTCCTCCCTGCAAGCGGTGGGGGCATTCCTTACCTTGGGGCTGTTGGTAGCACCTGCCGCCACCATGTATTTGCTCACCAACCGCGCCGGGCTCATGTTTTGGGGTGGCGGGCTTATCGGCGGCTTGGGCTCCGTGGCAGCATTCTTCCTGTCGTACCCTCTGGGGTGGCACTTAGGGGCCACCATCATTGTCGTGCTGGGGGTAACATTCCTGTTGGCCTACATCTTCTCCCCCAAATACGGATTATTATGCAAGAAACGCTGATTTTGCTTGCAGAGAAACGGCCTGATATGATAGACTAAGTGCGTATGAAAGCAACTTTCTCCCATCAGCTTAAAAAAGGGTTCACACTGGTTGAGCTCTTGGTGGTCATCGCCATTCTCGGCGCTTTGGCCGGCATATCCTATCCGCTTATCACCTCCTTCATCAGCCAAGGTGATGTTACAGCTGCCAACAAAACCTGTAAAGACATCGTATCCGGAGTCAAAAATTACAAGGATGAGGTAGGCGACCTCCCCGTCAACTGGGAAAAGGTTGAGGATGAATCCGCCGAGGTTGTCGTACTCACCACAGACTGTGAGAACGATGCCGACTTCGTGCACATCATGTTCAACACCGAGGTAGGCCAAGACGTAGCCCAAACCACCAAGGCTTATATGGCAGCAGACAGCGTCACCGAGCGTATCGGTGGTCTGTATGAAGACGGCGACCTTGCCGGCCTGTTCGACCCCTGGGGTGAGCCCTACTATATTTTTGTACGATCCAACGCAGAGGGTTCTCTCACAGACCCCTTCACCAACAGCGTACTGCGCAACCAGTGGTGCATTGCTTACAGCACCGGTATTGACAAAGCCGGCAAGCATCACGACCTTGAGCAACCCCGCGGCAAGGCTGCCAAAAAGCCCAAAAAGGGTAAGAAAAATAAGAAAGACAAAGAAGAGGAGGAAGAGCCTCTCAAATACCCGGATTATAGCGAAGCCGAGCAAGAAGATATTGCTGACAACGTATACTCCTGGAAGAAAGTAGACGATTAATTATAGATGAATCCGTTCATAACAGACGACGTACGTATCACGGACATACGTCCGCTGATATCCCCGGCCATTCTGATGCAGGACTTTCCTGCCAGCCATGAGGCCAGTAAAGTGGTGTTTGACGCCCGTGAGGAGTTCCGCCGCATCCTGAAAAAAGAAGATGACCGCTTAGCCGTCATGGTGGGCCCCTGCTCCATCCATGACACGGTGGCAGCCATTGACTATGCAGGCAGACTGGCAGAAGCACGCAAAAAGTATGCAGACGACCTGCTGCTCATCATGCGCGTGTATTTCGAAAAACCGCGTACCACCGTCGGCTGGAAAGGTCTTATCAATGACCCGTTTATGGACGGCAGCTACAACATCAACAGCGGGCTGCGCATGTCCCGTGGCCTGCTGCTGCGCTTGGCAGAAATGGGGGTACCCGCTGCCACTGAGTTTTTGGATGTGATTACCCCCCAGTACATCAGCGATCTGATTGCCTGGGGAGCCATCGGCGCCCGCACCACAGAGAGCCAAGTTCACCGCGAGCTTGCCAGTGGTTTGTCCATGCCCATCGGCTTCAAAAACGGCACCACCGGCTGCGTACAAGTCGCGGTGGACGGCATCATCTCCGCCGCCCACCCGCATTGCTTCCTTTCCGTTACCAAGCAAGGCGTATCGGCCATTGTCTCCACCAGCGGGAACGACAGCTGCCATGTGATACTGCGCGGCTCCTCCGATGGCCCCAACTATGGCCCCGAACACGTAGAGCATACCTGGCAGATTCAGCAGCAGCACAACATCGACAACCGTATCATGATTGACTGCTCCCATGGCAACAGCCACAAGCGTTGGCAAGACCAGCACCTTGTTGCGGAATCCGTGGCAGAGCAACTGGCGGCCGGTAATGATAACATCGGCGCCGTCATGATTGAAAGCAACATCTACTCCGGCAACCAAAAATGCGATAACCACGGCGCCCTGCAATACGGGGTCAGCATTACAGATGCCTGCGTAGACTGGGAGGGCACCTTAACCATGCTTGACACCTTGGCGCAAGGCGTACGCGCCCGCCGCGCCGCCAAAGCCAAGTAAGTTTTTCACAAACACGCCAACAGCCGCCGGTGGAGAATCCCGGCGGCTGTTTGTTATCCAAGGCGGGGAGTATTGCCTGCCCATTTGCCTGAAATGGCAAATGGGGTGAAACTTCGTTGCTCTCAGTGAAATCTCACTTGCGTTCGGTGAAATCTTGCGCCCTCCGGGCGTAAGGTGAAACTTCGCGGTGGCAGCCGCTCAATAATCGTCTATTCGGTTCGCATGATAACCAAAGGAGATTTATCACCTGAAATCTTTAACAGAGAGACTCAGAAAAACATCGAAACACGCATGTAAATTTTCAAAATCAGCTACTTTCGGCTTGCCAAGAAGTGCTCAATATGTTATTTTGTGGGGCCACTTACTGATACTCTCCGCCATGAACAAGACACAACTCATCAACGCCATACGCCACGAATTGGGAGAAGATGCCACCATCAAAGCCGCCACCGCCGCTTTGAACGCAACACTTGCAGCCATCACCAAGGCCGTTGCCACCGAAAAAGTGCAGATTCAAGGGTTCGGCACCTTTGAAACCAAGCAACGCGCCGCCCGTACCGGCAGAAATCCGCTTACCGGCAAAGCCGTAAAAATCCCGGCATCATCCGTAGTTTCATTCAAGCCCTCTGCCTCCCTCAAAGGGCACTGATTATCCTCGCTCGGCATGCAACGCATCACTCTCAGCATCATCCTCAGCCTCTGCGCCGTGCACGGGGCTGAGCTGGGTGCGCCCCTGAGAGAAAACGTGCAAAGCGTCATTGCCGCGCCCTATTTACAGCTGCACCAAGAGTTTCTCCGCATCCACCATGAGCTCGTTTTATGTCTGGACCAAGTTCACGACAAACAAACGGCAGATAAAATGGCGGTATCCATCACCGAGCTGACCACCCGGCTGCAGCACCTGCACCGACAAGAGCAAAAATTACCCGCGCCGCCAGCTTCCGTTCAACAACAGCTCAAAAAACACCAACACCGGCACGACTATAAGGGCCTGTGCGAAAAAGGCGTCGGCAAAGCCATTGAATTAACCTATGAGCAACCTGAGCCCTGCTACGGCTCAGCGAGTTTGCAAATCGCCCTCGACTCCCTACTCCGCGAATTTTGTAACTGACGAGGTACAGAGTACGATTGACGAAGTATATAAGTTAGGCGAGCTGCGCTCGCAGGATGAAGCAAAGCTCATGCATCAGTTGCCGCCGTAATCTCGGCAGTAAGTTGTGCTTGGGCTTTGCGCTTTTTGCGAGCGAACGCGAGCCGAAATTCCGAACTTCGTCAATCGTACTCTGTACTTCGTCAATCTTCGGTGTTGTATTCTCTCGCCGTTGGTAAGAGAATAATCTGAGTATTGGGAAGTTAGGCGAGCTGCGCTCGCAGGATGAAGCAAAGCTCATGCATCAGTTGCCGCCGTAATCTCGGCAGTAAGTTGTGCTTGGGCTTTGCGCTTTTTGCGAGCGAACGCGAGCCGAAATTCTGAACTTCGTCAATCGTACCTTGTAACTCGTCAATGAACTAACTAGTCCATCGTAACCTGTAACCTGTCCATGTAAATAATCTGAGTATTCGGGAAAATGGCTTCAATATCGCTCGGCGTAACGGGCATGGCGGGATTACGCCCGCAAATCACCACATCTGCTTTCCGCAAAGACTCGGGCAAGCGCTCAAAGGTCAATAAAGAAGCATCGCCGATGTACAGGACGGAGCGTTGCTTCCCCTCCCAGTGCACAATGGGGGTAGCATTTTGCACGGGGGTACGGTTCAGCTCCGAGCTTGGGAACACCACCGTCACCGGCCCGGATGGCGTTTGGTACACCTTCACCGCATCTTTCATCTGCCAAGCCTCAACCACCTGCAAATGCGGCAAGCTACGGCGCATCAACTCTTTACCGCCGGAGCAAGAGGCACGTCTCTGCGTCAAAATGAGTAGAGAGGGCTTAAAACCGGCATGAAAAACCACGGGCTCGGTGGTCAGGCGAGTTGTTTTTTCGCTACCGCAGTTAATCATGACCCCGGGATTCCCGATAACACAAAACGCATCCCCGTACCCGGTAGGGTACACCAGCAAAGAATCTGCACTGCGGGGCATCTGCATGGGGAGATAGGCCGAGGGCAAATCCGCCACCAGCCCCACGGTGCTCAGCAACACTCCGGCACAGGCAAGGGCCAAGCCATGAATATACGCCCCAACGCAAGGCAACAGGCTCAGCAAGCCGCACAACATCGTAGGCATCAGCAAAGGAGTAATCACGATATTGAGAATCACCCCATACAAGTTGAACGAATGGAAATACCCCATGGTAATAGGCAAGGCCGCTAACCACGCACTCACCGACACAATCACCACACCACGAACCCACAAATCCGCCTGCACCACAAAGCGCTCACGGCGGTTATAAATACGCGGGGGCACCAAGGCATCCGGCCTCAGCCAAGCGCCGGATTTCATCCCATAGCGCACACCCAAGCCAATAGCTGCATACACCGCAAACGAAAGCAAAAAACCGGCATTATGAATCTGCCACGGGCTCAACAGCAAAATCAGCAAAGCCGCCGCCGCCCATATATTGACCATACTGACGGGCCGCCTCAGCTCACGCCCCAGCAATATCAGCGCCAGCATCAAAAACGCCCGCAGAGCCGGTACCGCCAACCCCGTCATCGCCACATACAGCCCCGTTATCACCAGCAATAATACCGTGCGCCGGCGAGACCTCAACATCAACCGGCTGAGCATAAAATACACCATACCTGCCACCAGCCCTACATGCAACCCACTCACGGCAAAAATATGCAGGCACCCGCCACGCTTGAATACCGCCACTGTCTCCGGGTCGGAGTAAGATTTATCACCCAACACCAAGGCACTGAGCACTTGGGCACGGGCATCCTCCCGGTAAGCCGGCGGTATCAAGCGCTCAGCCAAATACGCGCGGGCTTTATCAGCCTCACCCCGTAGGGCTGCAAGGGAAAACGGGTGCCCCAAATACTCTGCCGCCGTGCAATAAGCCGCAGCCGCCAGCCCTTGGCTGCGCAACCACGCCTGCGCATCAAACACACCCGGCAACGGCGCGGGGTCGCCGGGCAGCACCTCAATAAACGCGCGTATGCGGTCGCCGGCCCTATGCGCGGCATGTTCCCCGCGCAACACCAAACGCGCCCCCGTGGCATCATCTTGCAGCACACAGCCACCGGGCAAAGCCCGCAGCACCGTTCCCTGCACAGCAAAGAGAGATGACGACTCCGCACGCTCCGAAAAATCCCTTTGCTCGGTTTCGATTTTCCGCACATGCAAAAACGCCACGGCCATACACAGCAAAGCCCCCAGCAACACGCGCCACCGGGCCACCACCACAGCGGCCATACAAGCCGCACCGGCCAACCACCACAGGTACCCACCCCACAATACACCGCATACAGCCGCCAACAACACCAACAACGGGGCGGCCACAATACGGCGGCGCAGCGCATCTCGCATGGTACTGAGCCCCTGCCCCATCTTCATATCAACGGTACACCATCACCGGCCCGGTCACGGCAGATTGCACGGATTTTACCTTGAGCACCACCTTCAACATGATAGCCGCCGCCTCATCCACCTGAGCCTCAGTAGAATAACGGTTCAGCGAGAATCGCAAACTCTCGCGTATCTGCTTATCCCCCAACCCCATCGCCTTGAGCACATGGCTGGGCTCGGGCTCGGCACTGGTACAGGCAGAGCCGGTAGAGCACAACAACCCCAGCGGCTCCAACAACAAGAACAAAGACTCAGCACTGCACCCGGGTATGCGCATATTCAGCACATGCGGCAAGCGCGGCGCCGTGCCACCATTCTCCACTACCTCAAGCCCCCCGGCCCGCAGCGCATCTACAAAGCGTTGCCTCAGTTTTGCCAGCCCGGCGTAGGTATCGGCAGCCGCCAATGCCAGCTCCGCCGCCTTACCGAACCCAATGATACCGGGCACATTCTCCGTACCGGCACGGCGGTAGTCCTCTTGCGCACCGCCGGTCAGCAAGGGCGCAAACGCAGCCCCGCGGCGCACATACAGCGCCCCCACCCCCTTGGGGCCATGCAACTTATGTGCAGAGAGAGACGCATAATCAATGGGGTAATCATGCAGCGCCACAGGCACCTTGCCGGCAGCCTGCACCAAATCCACATGCACACGCACCCCGGCATCTGCCGCGGCATGGCATAGAGAGCGCACGGGCTGAATCACCCCCGTCTCATGATTGGCCCAGGCAAAAGAGGCCCCATCATGCTCGGGCAACATGCCCTTCCACATCAGCAAATCCACTTGCCCATTGCTCAGCACCGGGCAAGCCTCACCACGCAAAGTGCGCAGCGTAGCCGGGTGCTCCGTAGCCGGTGCCAGAGCTCGCTCAAAACGAGAGACCACCGCCACAGTAGCCTCCGTACCGCCCGAGGTAAAAATAATTTCATCGGCATGGGCTCCAACCAGTGCCGCCACCTGCTCTCGGGCGTCATCCAAAGCACGGCGCACCTGCTTTGCCGCCGTATACGAGGCCGAGGGGTTAAAATACACCTCTCGCCAATACGGCTGCATAGCCTCCACCACCTCCTGTGCAACAGGGGTGGTGGCATTGTTATCCCAATAAATCATCAGTAGGTGTTAACGGCATCGATAGCCTCATCCAGCTCCTTGCAGCTGATATCCAGCTCACCGATGCGCTCAATTTCGGCATTAATCTGCTCCTGCAACTTATCCAGCTGCTTCTCATACTTCTCAGCCATGGCATCCATGGACTCATTCTCCGGCACTTCGGCAGCCTTGGTCGTACCCATACCGGTGCTCTTGCCACCCACCAACTTGCCATAATGCTTCATAATGGTATCGGCAGCTTTCTTGGCTGTTTTCTCATTCTTTACCTTCTTGAGGGCGGCGGCAGCCTTCTTCATGCGTGCAAGCTTCTTCTTGTACCAATCAGCGGCTTCCTTCTTCTCCATACGTGCATCCGCGGCAGATACAGGAGCATCGGACTCCTCCTCAGCCATCACCATCGGGCTACCCATAAAAAGGCAAACTGTAAGCAAATATGCAAGATACTTCATAACACGCAGATAGTGCCACGATATAGGCGAGTTGTCAAGACAGGAGTTCGTTTAACAAAAGCATTTTGTTAAACGAACTACATTTACAGGTTACAAGTTACGATGGACAAGTTAATTACATTGACGAGTTACAGGTTACGATGGACAAGTTAATTACATTGACGAGTTACAGGTTACGATGGACAAGTTATAAAGCTTGGCTCGCATTCGCTCGCAAAAAGCCGAATTTCTAAGCCCAGCGGGCGCGGGGCGGCAAGACGAATAGCCGGAGCGTGTAGTGCGGACGCGGCAGCGGACGAACGAAACCTCCGGTTATAATAGATAAATAAAGGGAACCCCGTTGAAAACGGTGGTGACAGAAAAGCGCGGCTTGACGATTCTACGACAGTTATATTTACAGGTTACAAGTTACCCGTCTACGCCACTTCGTGGCTACGCCGTGGCAGGCGATGGACTAGTTAAAAGCTTGGCTCGCATTCGCTCGCAAAGAAAAAGCCCAAGCACAACTTACTGCCGTGATTACGGCGGCAACTAATGCCCGGGCTTTGCATCATCCCGCGAGCGCAGCTCGCCGAATTTGCTAACTTGTAAATCGTAATTTGTAACTTGTAAGTGTAAATCCGTTTCGCTCGCGGAATTTCTAAGCCCCGCGGGTGCGGGGCGGCAAGACGAATAGCCGGAGCGTGTAGTGCGGACGCGGCAGCGGACGAACGAAACCTCCGGTTATAATAGATAAATAAAGGGAACCCCGTTGAAAACGGTGGTGACAGAAACGCGAGGCTTGACGATTCTACGACATCAAAACTTTGAGCGTCAATAAAAATTGATGAAGAATACCGCTTTTTTTTCATTGGAGGCGGCTATTCTGTCACCGCCGTTTTCAACGGGGTTTCATCCATCTTGAATCTCGACCGGAGGTTCCGTTCGACCGCCGTTGCGGTCTCTCTGCACACTCCGGCTACGCATCTTATCGCCCACAAGGGGCTAATAGCATTGACAGAGTACGAAGTACGATTGACCCGTCTTCGCCACTTCGTGGCTACGACAGTTACATTTACTGGTTACAAGTTACGATTTACAAGTTTTTAAGCTAGGCGAGCGGAGCTCGCGGAATTTCTGAGCCCCGCGAATGCGGGGCGGCAAGATTATTAGCCGGAGCGTGTAGTGAGGACGCGGCAGCGGACGAACGGAACCTCCGGTTATAATAGATAAATAAAGGGAACCCCGTTGAAAACGGTGGTGACAGAAAAGCGCGGCTTGACGATTCTACGACAGTTATATTTACAGGTTACAAGTTACCCGTCTACGCCACGATGTGGCTACGCCGTGGCAGGCGATGGACTAGTTAAAAGCTTGGCTCGCATTCGCTCGCAAAGAAAAAGCCCAAGCACAACTTACTGCCGAGATTTCGGCGGCAACTAATGCCCGGGCTTTGCATCATCCCGCGAGCGCAGCTCGCCGAATTTGCTAACTTGTAAATCGTAATTTGTAACTTGTCAATGTAAGTCTTATTCCACAGGAATAAGACTTATCCCCCACGATTGGTGTTCACCGACGTAGGGCTGCTCAATCATGAACGTATTGTTACCCTCTTGCAAGTTGATTTCAATGGGCTCTTGCACCCACCAAATCTCCTCGGGGTCGAGCGGGTTTTCAAAGTTCCAGGCATTGCCGGGGTGATTATGTTGCCCGGCAAGGCGGTAGGTGCGGGGGCTCTTGATTTCCTTGCCATTCAGCCAAATGCGCGTACCGCAGGCGGACCACTCACCATTCCTAGGCACACCGGTATAGCGGCGGTTAGAGCGCGCAGGGGCATCAAACCCCACCATAAACTTCTGCGGGCCGGCCTTCTTTGCCTTAATCGTCGTCACGGCCCATACAGTATGGCCGGGCTTGGTGGTGGTAAACATGCCCAAATAACCGGTATCGGGGCGGGTGCGGAAGTACAAGTTCGCGCAGTATGCCTTGCGGGTCTTCAGGCCCTCATAGTTGCCGGCCAACACCTGCTCACGCAACTTGGCAGCATCAGCCGTCTTCACCGGCTCCACCACCGTCCAGTTCACGGCAGATTCCTCCCATACCGGGAACGCTTCACCGTCAAACTGAGCACGGCGCAGCGTCTGCATACGCTTCTCAAAGAGGGCATACGCGCGCGCAGCCTCCGTATCCGGCCCGGCCATCTCCAGCGGCAGGTGGTCACCATCGGCTCCACCACCTTTCCAAGCACGCTCAGCCATAGCCATCATGCCCGGCCACATCGTGCACATACCGGGTATATACTCCTTGTTGTCAACCTTACCATCCGGCCAAATACAAATGATAGAGCCCAGCTTCTTCTCATCACCGGCGGCAGCACCGCACGGGCGCATAAAGAAGTAACGGCGCACCAGCAAGGCCGGATCCAGCAAGTTGGCATAGC
>JAFYUT010000072.1 GCA_017549485.1 Akkermansia sp. | reverse complement strand
GGGACGGTGAATGTAGGTAGAGTCTGCATTCCAAGCAAAGGTTGCACCTGTGGGGGCGCTTACACGGCCCCATTCGGGTACTAC
Organism: Akkermansia sp.; assembly: GCA_017549485.1. Taxonomy (GTDB): domain Bacteria; phylum Verrucomicrobiota; class Verrucomicrobiia; order Verrucomicrobiales; family Akkermansiaceae; genus Akkermansia. The sequence continues at coordinate 7,679 of JAFYUT010000072.1, read as the reverse complement.
GTTGCCATAGCTGGTGGTGTAGTCCTCCGGTGTGGCGGCATTGGCTTGTGCAGCCGCAATTTCTGCACTGCTCGGCCAAATGTCGCGCAGGTATACGGGGGTGCCGTCGGCTGCAGTGCCCAGCGGCTCGGTAGCGGTATCAATGTCTACACGGCCGGCCAAGGCAAAGGCAATTACCAAGGGGGGCGACATCAGGAAATTGGCTTTCACATGGGAGTGAATACGAGCCTCGAAGTTGCGGTTGCCGGACAGAACGGAGCATGATACGAGGTCGTTTTCGGTTACGGCTTGCTCCAAATCGCTGTTCAGCGGGCCGGAGTTACCTATGCACGTGGCACAGCCATAGCCGACAATTGAGAACCCGATGGCGTCAAGCGCATCTGTCAACCCATTGTTTTCGAAGTAGCGTGCAGCAATACGGCTGCCGGGCGCAATGCTGGTCTTTACGTGGGCAGGTACGCGCATGCCCAAGGCTGCAGCTTTCTTAGCCAGCAGGCCGGCGGCCAACATCAGGCTGTCGTTGCTGGTGTTGGTGCAGCTGGTAATAGCTGCCACCAAGATAGAGCCGTCTTTTAACTCTACGTTGTGAGTGGTGTCGGCATCCGGGTTGCCGGCATCGCCTTTCATGCACACGGCCACGCCTTCCGTTTTTTGCGGGTGTCCGTATGTCTTGTCGCAAATCTCGGCAAATTGTTTTTTGAGGTCGGCTAAAGCAATGTGGTCTTGCGGACGCTTGGGGCCGGCTACGGCGGGTACAATGCTGCCCAAGTCAAGCTCCAGCTCGGTAGAGTAATCAATTTCACCCTTACGGGGCATGCCGAAGATGCCCTGAGCCTTCAGGTATGCCTCATAAGTGGCTACATGCTCTTCGCTGCGGCCGGTGGCTCGCAGGTAAGCGGCGCTGGTGGCATCTGCGGGGAAGAATCCCATGGTGGCACCGTATTCGGGAGCCATGTTAGCTACGGTAGCGCGGTCGGGCAGGGAGAGTGCCTCTGCACCTTCGCCGAAGAACTCGACAAACTTGCCTACCACACCGTGGGCTCGCAGCATCTTGGTAACATGCAGGGCCAAATCAGTTGCCGTAACGCCTTCTTGCAGCTTGCCGGTCAGGTGCACGCCTACAACCTCAGGCACCAAGAAGGTAACGGGTTGGCCCAACATACCGGCCTCAGCCTCAATGCCACCCACGCCCCAAGCTACAATGCCCAAGCCGTTAATCATGGTGGTGTGGGAGTCTGTGCCCACCAGCGTATCGGGGTAGTACATGCCGTCTTGCTCCATGACGCCACGGGCCAAATGCTCCAAGTTTACTTGGTGCACAATGCCCGTGCTGGGCGGTACTACGGAGAATGTTTCAAAGGCCTGCTGGCCCCATTTGAGGAACTCGTAGCGTTCGGTATTACGTTCAAACTCACGGGTCAGGTTTTTCTGGTAAGCCTCGGGGAACCCGGCCCAGTCTACCTGCACAGAGTGGTCTACCACCAAATCCACCGGTACCAGCGGTTCCATGGCGGCGGGGTCTGCGCCCAAATCTTGCACGGCCGCACGCATGGCTGCCAAATCTACCAGCAAAGGTACGCCTGTCAGGTCTTGCAAGATGATGCGGGCTACCGTGAACGGAATTTCATAGCTACCGGGTTCTTCCGCGTTCCAGGCAGCCAAGTTTTTCACATCCTGTTCCGTTACTTTCAGACCATCGCAGTTGCGCATCAGGCTTTCCAAAACAATACGGAGGGATACAGGCATGCGGTTGATGCCGCTGAAGCCGGCCTCTGCCAGTGCCGGCAGGGAGTGGTAATTGCCCTGTTTTCCTGCACCTGTCGTAAATGTACGTACCGTGTTCATGTGCTTTTCTTTGCTTGATATAATGATAATACGCGCAGCATTATACGCCTTTTTTTTCAGAAATCAAGTACACAATTCCGATTTTTCTCAAGGCTTGCAATTCGGGTTGCTATGTGTTACAATACGGCTTCTCACCGTAACCAACCGATACACAACATGAATGCAATTCCTAACGTACTGGCAGGGCGTTATGCCTCTGACGCCATGAAGTCCATTTGGTCCGCAGAGGGCCGCATTGTGCTGGAGCGCGAGTTCTGGATCGCCGTCATGAAGGCTCAGAAAGACTTGGGCCTGGATATTCCGCAGGAGGCTATCGATGCCTATGAGAACGTTAAGGAACAGGTGGATATTGAGTCCATCAATAATCGTGAGCGTATCACCCGCCATGATGTGAAAGCCCGTATTGAAGAGTTCTGCGACCTTGCCGGCCACCAGCACATTCACAAGGGCATGACCAGCCGCGACCTCACTGAGAATGTTGAGCAGTTGCAGGTATGGCGCAGTATGCAAATTATCCGTGATAAGGCTGTGGCCGTGCTGGACCGCATGAGTCGTCATGCCGCTGCTTGGCGAGATGTGGTGTTCGGCGCCCGCACGCACAATGTGGCTGCACAGGCCTCTACCATGGGTAAGCGTGTGGCCATGTTCGGTGAAGAAATCGTACACTGGACCCACGCTTGGGTGAGCATGATGCAGCGTTACCGCGTGCGTGGGCTCAAAGGTGCAGTGGGTACACAGTTGGATCAGCTTTCTCTCTTTGCCAAGAACCCTGAGACCGTGCGCGAGCTTGAGACCCGTATTTGCTCTCACCTCGGTATCGCTACTAAGTGGATGAATGTAGGGCAGGTCTATCCCCGCTCCCTTGATTTTGAAATCATCTCCGGCCTTGTTGGTTTGGCCAGCGGCCCGAGCAGCTTCTGCAAGACATGGCGCCTTATGGTGGGGCATGAGCTGTGCACAGAGGGCTTTGCCAAAGGGCAAACGGGCTCCAGTGCCATGCCTCATAAGCAGAATCCCCGCTCTTGCGAGCGTGTGAACGGTTTCCATGCCATTCTCAAGGGGCATCTCAGCATGATTGCCGGTATCATCGGCGACCAGTGGAATGAGGGTGATGTATCATGCTCTGTGGTGCGCCGTTGCGTTCTGCCCGATGCTTTCATGGCTGCCGACGGTTTGTTTGAGACTTTCTTGACTGTTTTGGATCAGATGGATATCTACAAGCCCGTCATCCAGACGGAGCTGAACCGCTATCTGCCCTTCCTGATGACCACTACCATCATGATGGCCGCTGTGAAGCGTGGTGTGGGGCGTGAAGAGGCTCATGAGGTGATTAAGGAGCATGCCGTTGCCGTGTCTGATGACCTGCGCCGTGGCAGTATCTCTCAAAACGACTTGCTGGACCGCTTGGGTGCAGACGGTCGCCTGAAACTCACCCGCGAGGAAATCCAAGAGATTTACGATGCCAATGCCGGTGATACCGGTATGGCCGGCGACCAAACAGACGCTTTCTGCGCTATGGTTCAGGAGCTGGCCACAGCGTATCCCGATGGTGTAGGGTACACTCCCGGTGCCATTCTGTAAAGATTGAAACATAATGTTCCCTCCGGATGTCCGCCGAGCAAGAGCGAGTTCTGTTTGAAAATGAGGCCTTTCGTCTGACGGCGACAGGCTTGCAGCAGAGCAATGGGCTGGTGGTGGAACCGGAGGGAACAACCCATTTGCGCATTACCCGCAACGGGCAGTATGTGAATACTATAGAGCTGCCCGAGCCCCCTGCGGGTTATACTGATATGCGCAGTAATATCCCGATTCTCACGGCTATGTACCGCATGGCCGTGAGAGAGCTGCGCGCTAATATTCACCAAGGCTCCCTGTTGTTGGCCGGGGCCAATTGGTCTACGGTGTGGACCCGCGATATTGCCTATGCCGCAGCATTGGGGGCTTCCCTCGTAGAGCCCACAGCTGTGGGTAACAGCTTGAAATCGCGCGTGCGGGATGGTGTTATCCTGCAAGATACCGGCACGGGAGGCGGCTGGCCTATATCAACGGATCGTGTTTCTTGGGCATTGGGGGCGTGGTGTTTGTACCAGTCTACCGGCGACCGCGATTGGCTGGATTATTGCACGCAGGTGCTTATTAACACCATTGCACAAGATGATTTGGTGTTGCCCCAAGGTACCGTGTTGCGCCCCGGTGAAACCTCTTTCATAGATTGGCGAGAGCAGAGCTACCCTTCCCACATGAGCCCCGCTGATATCGGTGCTTCTTATTCTTTCGGCACTAATGTTCTGCATTGCATGGCTCTGCATCTTGCGGCCCGTATGTTGCGTGAGCAAGGGAAAGATAAAGAGGCTCAACCCTATGCCGACCGCGCTTCGGCTCTCAGTGTGGCTATTCAAGAGACGTTCTGGAGCCGTGCCAACATGCATTTCAGCATGTATCGTACGGCCGATGGCTACGCTGCCGACCGCGTGGATTCACTCGCGACCGCGTTAGCCATTTTCTGCGGTTTAGCCGGTGAGCATGCTCGGCGCGCGCTTGATTCTATCCCCCGTACTGTGTGGGGTACTCCGGTGTTTTCTCCCTATCTTTCAGATAACAAAGACAGTTATCACAATCGCGCCATCTGGCCGTTCCAAGAGGCTTATGTGATGCTGGCCCATGCCTCTTTGGGAGATGCCGGGGGGGCCGCTTTCTCCATGGCCTCTCTGTTGCGTGCTGCGTTGGCGTTCGGTACCAATAAAGAGAATTTTCATGCAGAAACCGGTGAGGCTACGGATACATTGCTGAACTCGGACCGCCAACTTTGGAGTGTCAGCGGCATGCTCGGTATGTATTATTATGGCTTGTTCGGCATTCAGTACGAGCATAATAATATCGTTTTTTCTCCTTGTGTGCCTAAACAGTTTGCCGGGAGCCATTGGCTCACGCATTTGCGCATTCGGGATATGGAGCTCAATGTGCATATCAACGGTTATGGTACGGAGATTGTTTCCGTTATGATTAACGGTAAGGCCGGTTCTCCCATTATCCCGCTTGATTCCAAGGGTAGATTACATGTGGAAATTGAGCTTATGCCTGTGGATGAGGAAGAACGCCGTGTCTTCCCCCTTGCGCATGAGGATTTGCCCGAGCCTCAATGGGATTCCCCTACGGAAACATGCCTCTGCTGGTTACCGGTAGAGGGCGCAGAGGCTTATTACATCTATGCAAACGGCAAGGCTATCGGTACGACATTTGATTGCAGATATCCCCTAGCGAACAATAACAAACTCTTTAATTCATACCGCGTGCAGGCTGTAGCCGGTAATCGCACCTCGGGGTTCAGTTCTCCCTTTGAGTGTGTGGCCGATGGCGCTCGCAGGTGGTTGCAGCCTGCCCGCATAGGTGAGTCTGCTGAATATGGTGTAGAAAATCAGCAAGCTTGGTTAGACACGAAGCCCTGTACGGCGCTGCTTGAGTATGAGTCTGTATCACTTGCTGCCGGTTTGTATACCGTGCGCGTGCAGTATTGTAATGCCACAGCATCCCGCCGAGATGGTGATACTTGTGCCTTGCGAGAGTTGTTGGTGGATGGCGAGCCCGTAGGTGTTATACCTCTGCCTCACCATACCGAGGCCGGATGTTGGGAGGAGTATACTCTTACCGCGCCTGTTACCATGCAGCTTAAAGAGGGGGTGCACCGCTTCTCGTTGTTCTATAACCCCTCCACCTGTGTCAACTCCAATGGTGCTATCAATCAATGCATGGTTCGGGCATTGGAGGTAACACGCAGAGCCTGAGAATTATGAGTACTTCATCTCCTTACAAAGTTTTGTTCGTTTGTCTCGGTAATATATGCCGTAGCCCTGCTGCTGAGATTATTTTTAATGATGCTGTAAAAAGAGCAGGTCTTTCTGCGTATATAAAGGTAGATTCCTGTGGTACGGCCTCTTATCATACCGGGTCTCGGCCGGATTCTCGCATGCTTGCGGCGTTAGAGCGTGCCGGGTATACATACGGCGGGCATCGTGCCCGCACGTTCCGCCGAGCCGATTTCTCTGATTTTGATTTGATTATCCCTCAGGATTATAGTAATGAAGAGGATATTCTCTGCCTTTCCCGTAACAATGCCGATGCTGCTAAGGTAAAGGGTATGTGGACGTGGTTCGGTGCCGATGAAACAGAAAAAGCCGTGCCCGATCCCTACTATGGTGGCCCTGCCGGTTTTGATGCCGTGGTGGCTTTATTGGCTCGCGCTTCACAAAACTTGCTGGCCGAAGTTCGAGCTCAAGTGCAGTCTGCTGACTCACACTGAGCTTGTTGCATCTTTTATCAAAACGGAAAAACGGGCACTGTTGAGTGCCCGTTTTTCATTACCTGTGGTGATGAATTAAAAATCTATGAGAGTTTCAGATACTCGTTCTTTGGCTCCGGCAGCTTTGAGTATTTCGGTAATTTCGGAACTGAATGTGCGCTCCAGTACTGAAAAACCGCGGCGGTCAATCGCATTTACATCTGCCCCGGCTGCAATTAAAACTTTAACAAGCTCGGGGTTGCCACGGCCCACGGCGTAATGCAAAGCTGTTTGTCCGGTGTTGTCTGCAATTTTAACATCAGCCCCTCGTTCTATAAGTAGCTGAGCGCATTTAACAACCTCTTCTTTGTCAACAGAGTTGAGAATCAGCACAATGAGGGTGTTTGCTCCGGTTGCGGTTCTTGCATTGGCTGATATACCTGCATCTAAAAATAACTTCAGCACCTCTGATTTGCAGTTGCCACTCAACTTGTCCGAAAAACTCTTCGGGGAGAACTCTATGCCCAATTCCTGTAATTTACTCAATGCGGCTTTGCGCAATGCCGGGTCTATCTGCGGGCCTTCCTTGGCTTCCGCGGCTTTCTCTCCCTCGCATGATGTCAGGATGAGCGGGGCGGATAAGACGGCTGCTGCAAGAGCGAAGAGATTGTGCTTCATTGTGTAATTATCTGTTATAACGTGATACCTCGGCTATTATAAAGGTTCTCTTTCTGCTGTCAAACAAAAACACCCGAATAATGTATTATTCGGGTGCTCGATAGAAATATAGATTTGTGTTTAATAAACTAAGAAAAACTTAAAATCATTCTTTACTCCATCACTCCATGATTTGGCCGTGAAATCCAAGGTAATCGTAAGAGTTCCAGCCCAATTTTGTCCATTGTCTTCACCTTCTGCGTTAACGGGATTATCATCATCGTCAGCATTAGTTGGGAAATTGAAGAACTCGCGCAAAGTTTCATTTGAGCAATTTTCGAACGATATTATCAACGTAGCAGATGTTATTTCCTCTTCACCTGCATCATTAGTCGTTTTGTGTACTGTGTATTCGGTGCGGGCTCTTTCGCCTGAGCCAACAGCCTTATTACCAATGCCTATCCAAGCCTCAACATTCTGAGCACTAGTGCTGGTCGCGGCGCCATCAGCACTATCGGGGTCAATTCCGGCCCCTGTAACGTATATGTTCATATAGCCTGCACCCAGAACAAATGTTTTGGTGCCGTTAACATATTGAGGAACAGTAACAACCCCTTGAGCATCATCACCGCCGCCACCGCAGCCGGGAAGAAGAACGAGAGCTGAAACAGCTGCCAACAGAATACCGAAAAACTTTTTCATGTTTATGTGAGAAGGTTAAAGTGAGATAACGCTATCAGTCTACCAGCTGGGCCCGTGAAGTCAAGCAAAAATCTTTGAAAATAAATTTTTTTTGCATGGCTATGTTTGTGTTTTCGCATGATTGATGCTTCACGCCCCGCTAATGACATGCTGTAGGGCCGCCGACGAGAGGAAATTGAATGTCCTCTTTAGCGGCCTT
>JAFYUT010000071.1 GCA_017549485.1 Akkermansia sp. | reverse complement strand
GGCATGGCCGGCATCGGAAGAAATACGGCTGCTGCCACCCATGATGGAAATCCAAGCAGAGCCCTTGCCACCCTCCAACAGCGTAGCATGAGCGCCGTGGCTGGCAATGGTATCGCCGAATGCACGGGATGCACCCACCGTACCCCACGTGCTTTGTACCAATGTGTCTGCCACCTTAGCCAGTTCAGGAGCAAGCGCTGCGGTATCTGCGGTAGGGGCAAAGAGCATACCCTCAGCCTCTTCTTCTGCAGCAGCATTGCGCACGGCCTCGGCCTGTTTGTTCCATTCCTCGTAATCTTCCACCACTAAGGTGATAGACTTACGGCTCTTGTCGAAGTCAAGCGTGCAGATATCTTTACTGAGCCCCAGCAGGCTATAAAGATCCGGGTCTTCACTATCGGTATTAAGCACCTTAAACGTAAGAATCTTGAAAGCCTTATCTTTGTCTACATCTTGCTGGGTGACAGAGAATCCGAAATGCAGATAAGTACCACCGTCCAGAGTCAGTTCATTACTGGTCTTAATCGTCTGGCATTTTGCATTCATCATTAATATGTGGCCGGCACCTAAAGTCAGATTTTTAGCTGAAATGGTTCCACTGAGAGCGAGTATAGCCTTACCGTATACGGAGCAATCCCCTTTGACCGTGAGCCCCATAGCTGCATTCTTACCGCTCGGGTCATAAAGGTAGAGAATTCCTCCATTCATTTCCAATGCTCCGGTGCTCATTTTTCCACCTACGAGTAGATCGGAATCTTCGAGATAAGATTCACCTTTAACGGTAAGACTCTGTGATTTGGACGGAATAAGATAGATAAAGGAATCTCTGATATCCATACTTCCGGCGGATAGCTTGCCATTCAGATAGATATATGAGTCATTTTCAGCGAAAATAGAACTTTTCACCGTCAGGGACATGGGCGAATCTTTTGCTGTCGGCATAATAACGGAATGGTTCATCTCTATGTCTGTAGCCGTCAGTTTCCCGGACACCTTTACATAAGATTCGTCATGAAGATACGCAAGTCCTTTAACCGTTATGCTCGAGGCTTTAGATGAAGTTACATCGAGATAAGACTTGCCGTCTACAATCAAATCTCCGGTGGTGAGTGCATCTGTCAACTGAACTGTGGAATAATCGCGAATCGCCAGTTCATTATCAACTGTCAATTTGCCGGTTGAAATATTCAGGGTTGAATAGCTCAGTTGAATATCTTTGGCTGCCACAGCGTTGCCGAAGCTCACGATAGACTCGTACAAACCGTATGAAGCCTTTTTGAAAGATACATTTTTGTCGATTGTGTAGTACCCGTCGGTGAATTCTACTGTAAGACCGTTTTTTGCTGATATAGCGCCTTTACCGAATAAACAGACAGAATAACCAGAGGCATTCCAATCAATAAAAGCTTCACCGGTTTTTGAAAGATTTGTGTTGCCTTTCAGGTAGATATCTTCATCATACAATTCATAATAGGAGGCATCAATTGTTTCATCGCATATTGCTTCCGGTAGAGAAGAGGCTGTGTCATAAAGCTTGTAGGTAATTTTATAATATCCCATATCATACAGGGCTACAAATGTGCCGTATGAGGATACATTGAGGTATTTTTCATCATAATACTCACCCTGGTAATATCCGACTCTCAGGTTAAGATTGGACACGTTGCCGGTATAGGTGTCGCAGGTCATTATCACCATTCCATCTGCGTCACTCATCAGTAAATTTGTTATTTCTTCTGATGTGGGTTTACCATAACCGTCCCCATAATCATAAGAGAATACATCTATGTTTGTTTTAGATGCAAAATTGATGTTTCCAACAACATCTAATGTATAATAAGTGCCATGCCACATGCCACCGTTGACAACAACATTGCCTTCTACAGTGCTGACACCATTACCTATAAGACCATTGAAATTCTTTGTTTGGATATCACATGTGCTGATAATAGTGTCAATATCATAGATGTAATCCGTAACTTGAAACTTAGGAGCATTGACATACAGGGTATCAATGCCACCTAATTCCCAAATTTTGCAATCGGAGTTCACCACAAGGTCGCAGCCATTGCCGTAAACGCCCGACCAGTTTCCCAAGCTGGTGCCCTTATCTATAACGTAAGTGCCTTTTCCAAGATTCCAGTACTGTCCGTATCCGGTCAATTTGCCCTTGCCACTGACTGTATAGGTGCCACCATCTTGGCCATCCCAGTAGAAATAGGCGTCGTTATAGGAACCATAGGCTATGGATTTATCAAGTACGATGTCTTTATTATTTATGTTGTAGGTGTATGTTATAGCGGTACCATACTCATCCTCCCAGACCTCGGTCTCAGCCATGCCTTTGGTGATGTATACTTTCTCGTTCTGTGCATACAACGATGTACTTGCCGTTAAGGCTGCCAATAGAGTTAAAGCTACTTGTTTCAGTTTCATATGTAGATAAAATTTTGTTATTGATTCACTCTTTATTTTAATCCCCATAGATTCAGAGTCAAGAAAAAAAGGTTTGTAAACAGCGAAAAATCCAAATTGATATCTTCAGTTAATTATGGGATAGACAAAATTCGGATTCAGGAGATAGTAAAGTAGTAGTTCAGGCCTTGTATTTACACATTTATTTATCATTAACATCGTGTAACGTGTATTACAAGTAAAGCAAGGTTGAACTGCTAGTTTTTGTTTAAAGTTGCTTTGTTACGGTAGGTCAGCACCATGCAGTAAGTAAATCTCTGAGCAAAGCACTTTGCCGGTGGCAGCATCATGAATAGTGATGCGGGCGGCAAAGTAGGTATCAGAGGGGCCGGGGAGGGGGGGAAGAAGCACCGGTGGTTGCAGGGGAAGTTGTTTATCCTCTCGGCGGGGCGAGGTGACAGGTAGGGGAAGCCATTTAAGGGGCTTGCCTTGTGGGGAATGTAATACTGACGTATTATCTCTTACCTTGCGGATGGAGAAAGCATAGCGTGGGCGAACGGGGTTACCCCAGAAGTGCAGCACGTATTGCCCCGATGGTGTCTCTTGGAGACGAATGTGAGGGCGCACGGATGCAATATGCGCCGGCATGGATTGAGCAGGTGATGCCGGGATGCGGTACAGCTGCTCGGGGCGCACATCATGCTGAGATGGGGGTGGGGGTAAGTCCCGCTCCTGAGGCAGTGCAAGCAGAATGCCGATGGTACACAGCAAGGCGATGACTGCTGAGATGAAACAAAGCAGTAAGTAGCGTTTGCCGGGTAGTTGCTTGCTGAGCATGGTGCTAGCGTGTCATGATGCGCAACGCGCCACGGATGAGTTCGTCCGTGTCTGCGGTGGGGGAATCCGCAAGAAGACCCTTGAGCGCTTTGCGGGCTTCAGTTTGTTTGAACCCGAGGGCCACGAGGGCGAGCTCGGCATCTGCAGCGGCGGGAGTGGTAGTGCCTTGCTGCTGGGCCTCCCAAGTGGCGGCAAGCCCGATTTTATCTTTAAGCTCCAACACGATACGCTCCGCTGTTTTCTTGCCGACTCCTTTAGCTCGAGCGATACTTTGCACATCTCCCGCTGCGACGGCGGCTTTGAATGCATTGACCTTGAGACCGCTGAGAATCGAGATTGCCGTGGCCGGGCCGATTCCGCTGACTCTCTCAATGAGAAGACGAAAGATGTCGCGTTCGGCATCGGTGGCAAAGCCATAGAGCACCTGCGCGTTTTCTCGGATATGGAAATGCGTTTTCAGGGTGACAGTTTGCCCCTCTACGGGGTTGATGTGGTCAAAAGTAGAAAGGGGAATCTGTACTTCATAGCCCACGCCGCCTACATCCAAAATAAGGCATTGGGGCAGAGCCTCGGCAACGGTTCCTCGTAAAAAGGCAATCATGATGAGAAGCGCTGGGTAATTATTGCTGGGGGGCTTGGGTTGGCTGTTGCTCCTGAGCTGCGGTTGAATCTGCAGCGGGAGCCGGAGTTGTTTCTGCCGGGGGTGCAGGGGCGGGTGCGGGAGTTTCAGGTTTAGCCGGCTGCGGTTTGGGTTGCGGCAACAAGTCTTTCATCTCTACGAATTCGGCATCTTTACCAAGTCCGCCTAATTCGTTAATCAACTCTCGGCAGCGGGTGTTGAGTCGGTCATAATCAATCGGGCCGTTTTCCGGTTCTTTTGTGCCCGGGAAAATGATGTAGGAAACGCCCAAGTTTGAAACAGGACGGCTATTGACGCCGGCCTTGCTGTTGATGGTTTTGCATAGGCGCAGGGATGCCTCACCAGTTTTGAATTTGGGGCCGAAATCACCCACGATGGCGGGGTATACTTTGTTGTCTACAATTACAACGGCGTAGTCTCCGGCCGCAGGCCGGAAGCCTTTGAGGTGATTCTCTTGCTTGGTGGTAGTACCTTTATCATTAACGGTGAGAGGAACTACGATAAATGAATCATACTCAGCTAAGAGGAAACTGAAGAGTTTAAGGTCTCCGATGATGCGTTCGGCACGCTTGATGCCGTCCTGATTTTTTGCTTCTTTATATTTTTTGAGCCGTTCTTGCCAGCTTGCCAGCAGAGGGTTAGGTGTTTTTGTTTTTTTGCGCCATTTGTACGAGGTGGATGGTTGGTAGAATTCACTGTCCTTGATTTTCTTAGGCATGTCGGGCAAGCGGTCGCCATCGGAGCCGTCGGATACGACGTCCATATCCGCTTGAATCCACAAAGTTTTGCGGTTATTACCGGGGGCAGTAATTTCCAAAATGGAATCCGTATCGTAATAATTGTGGCGGTCCAGCAAGCGAGAAAGCGTACTCGCGTTGTGCCGGATGCGATTTTGTTTGTACTGATACAGTTTGTGATACCAAGGTGATATTTTGGCATCTTTCATCAAGTCGTCGAAAGAGTTAAGTACCTTGTTGAGCTTGGGGTTAGCTTGCAACAAATCATTACCCTGAGCAGCCTGTGGGGTGAGCAACTCCAGCGAAACTTTGACCTGATACGCTTGCTTTTTCTTGCGGTCCTGTGAGGCTGTGGTGCCTTTGGAAAAATTGACGTGGCTCTTGATGTTAATACCGCGTTCCATCTCATTGATATGCTCAAACTTACCGATTTCAACACGCTCGGGCAGGGCCGGAGGGAAGGGTGGTAGATGAATCTCAGCCATGCGGAATGATGCGGAGGGCTGCCAAGGAGTGGTTTGAATACTGCTTGCGACAGGCAGAGGCTCAGGCTGCTGCGGTGGTGGCGGCTCGTTTACCGACTCTTGCGGAGTCACAGCTTGAGCCGTAGCCTCGGGCTCAGCGTGAAATGCCTTGATTTCTTTTAATAATTGTGCGGGATACGGAGTATATAGAGAACCCACACCGACGCCGGCAACGGCGAGGAGACCGAGGTTGAACATAGACAGAAAGCTTTTCTTTTTCTTGTGATTTTTGTAGCTCATGGGGTCAGGTAGTGGGTACGGCTCTACGGGGGCGTGTGCCCATAATCATGCGCAAGAGCCACAGCGGAGCATTGCGCACGAATAAACCGGCAAGTCTGATTTTGAAAGAGGGATAGCAGCGGGGCTTGTTTTTCTGTACGGCGCTCAGGGCGCTTTCTACCACGCAGGGAATTGTGGTGTAAAACCACTTGCGGAAAGGTACTTCTTTTTTGCTTTTGCCGGTGCGGCGTGCTACCTCGCCGAAGTTGGTATGCACCGGCCCGGGACATACGGCTGTGACGTGAATATTGGTTTTGGCAAGCTCCAGACGCAAGGCTTCGGAAAATGATGCCACAAAGGCCTTGCTGGCTGCATACATGGCAAAGTCGGGGATGGCGAGGTCTGCCGCCAGTGATGCAATGTTGATAATATGGGCTGTTTCGGCCTGCAGCATAGCGGGTAACATAGCGCGAGTAAGCTCCACGGGTGCTGTCATGTTTACTTCCATCAGCATGCGGTTGGTAGTTGGGGAAGATGAACAGAACTCGCCGTAGTCTCCTAACCCGGCATTATTGATGAGCAAGAGTTTGCTGCCGTTGATTTGTTGCAGTCTCTCCGTAAGAGCGGCTCTGGCTTGTGCGTCTGACAAATCACAAGGTATCACCTCTACCTGTGTGTTACAACGGTTCGATAAATCGGCAGCCATGGTGCGCAATTTATCTTCGCTGCGGGCAATGAGCACCATGTGCTCACACTTTGCTGCAAGGTGCTGCGCAAAAGCTTCTCCGAATCCTGATGAGGCTCCTGTGATAACGACGGTACTGTACATCTTAGCTCTATCTTCCCATGTCAAGTAACAGGTTGCAAGCCTAAATTCCGCCAGTAAGCGCCGATAATTGGTGTTTTAACGGAATTTTGCTGGAATTTCAGGAGAAAGCATGCTAGAATACGCGCGTTATGGCAACACCTCCTTTTGTCTATCAGGAAATGTTCCCCATGGGGGAAGACACCACGAAGTACCGTTTGCTTACTAAGGACTACGTGAGTGTGAGTGAATTTGAAGGTAAACCTATTCTGAAGGTTGAGCCCGAGGGCTTGCGCTTGCTGGCTGAAACAGCTTGGCATGATGTGGCTTTCTATCTGCGCCCCGAGCACTTGCAGATGGTTCGCGACATCATTGACGACCCCGAAGCCTCAGAGAATGATAAGAGCGTGGCTCTTACCATGCTGCGCAACGCTGAGGTTGCAGCCCTGGGGGTATTGCCCCTTTGCCAAGACACCGGCACGGCCATTTGCGTAGGTAAGAAGGGGCAGCAGGTGTGGACCGGCATTGACGATGCTGAGTACATCTCCCGCGGTGCCTGCGATTGCTACACCAAGAACAACCTGCGTTACTCTCAAAACGTAGCTCTTGATATGTACAAAGAGATTAACACCGGCACCAATTTGCCGGCTCAGATTGACCTCTTTGCAACCGATCACGGCATGGAGTACGATTTCCTCTTCATTGCCAAGGGCGGCGGTTCTGCCAATAAGACATATCTCTATCAGGAAACGAAGGCGTTGCTTAACCCCACTTCTCTCAAGAAGTTTATGGTAGAGAAGATGAGCACACTGGGTACGGCAGCTTGCCCGCCCTACCATGTGGCCTTTGTTGTAGGTGGCACCAGTGCTGAGCTTTGCCTCAAGACGGTGAAGCTGGCTTCTACCAAGTACTATGATAGCTTGCCCACCTCCGGTAATGAGCATGGTCGCGCTTTCCGTGATGTAGAGCTTGAGAATGAGCTCAAGAAAGAAGCCGAGAAGTTGGGCTTAGGTGCTCAGTTCGGCGGTAAGGCATTTGCTTTGGATGTTCGAGTGGTGCGTCTGCCGCGTCACGGTGCATCTTGCCCGGTTGCTTTGGGTGTATCTTGCTCTGCAGACCGCAATGCTAAGGCCAAGATTACTCCCGAGGGTATCTTTATTGAAGAACTTGAGTATGATCCCGGTAAATATATTCCGGCTGAGCTCCGCGAGACGAAGAGTGCCGGAGTGCCGATTGATTTGGACCGCCCGATGAGCGAGGTGCTTGCTGAGCTTACTAAGTACCCCGTCAAGACTCGTCTTTCCTTGAACGGTACCATTATTGTAGGCCGTGATATTGCTCACGCCAAGCTCAAGGAACTGTTGGATGCCGGCAAAGACTTGCCGCAGTACGTGAAAGATCATCCGATTTATTACGCAGGCCCCGCCAAGACTCCCGAGGGGTATCCCTCCGGTTCTTTCGGCCCCACCACGGCCGGTCGTATGGATTCTTACGTGGAGCTCTTCCAGAGCCACGGTGGCAGCATGATTATGATTGCCAAGGGTAACCGCGCCCAGTGTGTAACGGATGCCTGCCAGAAGTTCGGTGGTTTCTATCTGGGGTCTATCGGCGGTGTTGCTGCCGACCTTGCCAAGAACTGCATTACCTCCATTGAGTGTATTGAGTATCCAGAGCTGGGTATGGAAGCCATTTGGAAAATTACCGTCAAGGATTTCCCTGCCTATATCTTGGTGGATGACAAAGGTAACGACTTCTTTGCAGATATTCGCGCCGGCTGGGCATGCCCCGGCTGTGGCCATTGATTCAACTTTAACCTGCCGCAGCATCATTCGTGGTGCTGCGGCACCTCTCCTTCTCTCTCAATTATTTACACGACACATACCATGAGCCCCAAATTAAAGACATTTATTGAACGCGGAATCAGCACCGTTATTCTGCTTGCCCTGTTGGGTGGCGCCGTAGCTTGGAACAGCCCGTTAGGCTACGCCGTATTGGTGTGTGTGCTCTGTAACCTGACCAGCTATGAGTGGTTCAACATGCTGCGCGAGCGCCGTGACGAATCTAATCGCGGGTTGGCTTTGGTTGCCGGGTTGGTTTACCCGTGGTTGATGGCTGCGGGAATGCTCTTGAACGGCAAGGTGTTCGGCGATGAATCGGATGCATTTACACTTAATATTCCTTTCGATTTCGGCCCGGTAGCCTTGGGTGCTTTGGTTTTCTTTGTGCTGGTTGCCTTTTTTGCAGAGTTGCGCGCCATGGATTACAAAGGCCGCACCGGTGCACAGGCTTTGAGTAGCATGGGGATAACGGTGCTTTCTTTCATCTACCCTGTGTGGCTGTTTGCTTTTGCACTGTGTGCGCTGTACGATGACTATGCCATCAAAACATTGCTTTGGCTGGTTCTTGTGACCAAGATGAGCGACATCTGGGCTTATGTGAGTGGCGTGTTGCTGGGTGGCAAGTTTATCAAACAACGTTTCAGTCCTGTTGTATCTCCCAAGAAGACGTGGGAGGGCATTATCGGCTCCTTTATCATCACTTCTCTGTGTGCATGGGGGCTGTTCTGGTTGACCAAGTTCCCGTTTGAGTTGACAGTCTTGCAGTTCTTCTGTGTGCTGATGCCCTGTATCTTTGTGCTGAGCGTTGCCGGCGATTTGGCAGGCTCTCTTATCAAGAGAGGCTTGGCTGTTAAAGATAGCGGTTCTCTGCTGCCCGGTATCGGTGGTATTTTTGACCTGATTGATTCTCCCGCTTTCACGGTGTCTTTCTTTGCTGCCGTGCTTGTCATTCTCTGATATATGCGTTTAACTATTCCTCTGTTAATCAACCCCAATGCCGGTAGCCTTTTCCGCTCCGGTCTTAAGGCGTGGCTTGACACGCACCGGGATGATTTTTCCTTGGTGCCCACCAAGAGTGCAGAGGATTTGACGGCAAAGGCTCGCGAGCTGGCGGAAGCCGGTGAACCCGTGGTGGCTGCCGCCGGTGGAGATGGTACTTTGATGTGTGCAGCGCAGGGGCTTATAGGCACCAAAGCGGCATTGGGTATTTTACCCTGTGGCACTATGAATGTTTTTGCCCGTGAATTGGGTATCGGGTCACGACGGTTCGATGTTGCTTTGGAGGCCATGCAAAAGGGTGTACACCAAGCTGTTGATATTTTTACGATTAACGGCAAACCCTTTTTACAGATGGCCGGGTTCGGTATGGATGCCCGTATCATCAAATTGATTACTCCCAAGATGAAGCGTTGGCTGGGGGCGGCATCCCACGTGGTAACGGCACTGCGTGTTGCCATGGAGCGCCACCCCATTATTACCGTTACTCTGCCCGATGGTGAAGAGGTGTACGGTACACAGGTCATTCTCGGTAACGGCAAACGCTATGGTGGCGAGGCCTTTTTGCATGCCGATGCACGATATGATGACGGGTTGTTGGATGCCGTTATTATGCACCAAGAGAGTCCCATGATTCTCTTTGAGGTGTTAAGCAGTATGATGCAAAAAGGCGCGACTCAGCGCAATACGAGTGCATTTACCAATGTGCGCCGTTTTGAATCATGCGTAATCACAGCTGAATCAAAACTGGATTATCAGCTTGATGGTGACTATGTGGGTACGATTCGTCCCGGTGAATCTGCCGTGGTAACGCGTCTTCCGCATCAATTAAACGTATGCGTGCCGCTCAATCCGGTTCCTATGACGCCTATGGGCCGATTCTTGGCTCATCCCATGGTAGAAGCATGGCGTGAGCGTATTAAGCGCATGAACCGATTCTGATGCATATAAAAAAAGCCCCGAGCTGATACCCGGGGCTTTTTTATCTGAAATCATTAGGTGTTATTTCCTTTTGCCCATTTGCAGGTGGAGCACTTGCACGGCCTCCGGTGTGGTAGGCACCTCTAATTGCTGCTCGGCTCCTTCTATGCGGAGGTAATGCTTGCCTTCGCGGGGCATGGAGAATGTTGCGAAAAAGCGAACGTCATCGGTTTTGACGGGCAGGGGCTTTGTGCCCAGCACCTTACCGCTTTCATCAAGCAACTGAATATTGGGTGCAACCTCGGGGCGAGGAACAACATCTACCATCAAACGCTGCTGGTCTGCCGGCGGGCCGTATTTGGCATACCAATCTGCCGAGAGCTTACGGTAACGCTCCGTCACATCAATAGCCGGAATGGGGCGCTCTTGATACACAGGGAAGCAGTACTCACCACCGGGGTGTACTGCAAGAATCTTTTGCATGGGATGCTTGGGATCCAGCATGCCGATGTTCTCCATAACCCAACCGGTGTTGAAGTCTTTTTCATTAAACTCAATCATGTGCCACTCGCCATCAAAGTACACCTCAGGCCATGAGTGGTTGCCACGAATGTGATTCCATGTGGGAATCCCTACGGCGCGGGCAGGGATGCCTAAAGAGCGGTAGGCACACACCATCAAAATGGTTTGCCCTGAGCAGGAAATCTTTTTCTCGGCAAGTGCTTCCAAGGCATTCATGTCAGCACGGCGGCGCTCAATTGTATAATAGGCACCGGTGAGCTTTGTCATGTTTTCTGCAATGTAGAGCACGGCTTCACGGGTGCTGTTGCAGTGTTCTACCGCAGGGGCAAAGATTGCGCGAACCGTTTCGCGCCAATCACAAGGGTCTTCAGAGATAACCATGTTGGCATCCACATAATTGCGACGGATGTCAGCCGGTACTTCTTCTGGTTGCCAAGCGGCAAATACATTGGTAATCATGGTTGCAGCCAAAGTGAGGAGGTGTGATGTTTTCATTGTTGTACGTTAGCGTAAAGGGTAAAGCCCGTGCACTCAGTAATGGTGACGGGGACGATGGTGCCCACTTGTGCCGAACCTCCCTCAATGATAACCGGTTTGTTTTGAGAGGTGCGACCTTGTAAGCGGTTCGGGTTATTTTTACTGGGGCCTTCCACAAGAATCGTTTGCGTGGTGCCTACCAGAGCTTGATTGCGCGCCGTTGCAATGCGATTGACGCATTCCAACAGGTCATGATTGCGCTCTTCTTTAACACGCAGACATATTTGGTTCTCCATAACGGCAGCAGGGGTGTCTTTGCGCGGAGAATATTGGAAAATGAAAGCGTTATCAAATTGAATGCGCTCTACAGCTGCTTTTGTTTGCAAATAATCCTCATGTGTTTCACCCGGGAAACCAACGATAATATCTGTGGTGATGGCAAGGTCGGGGCGAGCCTCTCGCATATCTTCACACAGTTTCAGATATTTCTCGTTTTTATAGGGACGCAGCATGAGCTTAAGAATGCGGTCACTGCCACTCTGCATCGGGAAATGGATATGGCTGCAAAGTTTGGGCAGATAGGTGTAGGCATTCACCAAATCTTGCCGGAAGCCGATGGGGTGGGGGGATGTAAAGCGTATGCGCTCCAGTCCATCAATTTCATGCAGAGCCTCCAGCAAGCGCACAAATGCACCGCGACCATTGATAATGGGTTCTTCTCTACCGTAGCGGTTGACGATTTGCCCCAGAAGGGTAATTTCTTTGACTCCTCGTTCTACCAATTCACGAGCCTCGATAAGAATATCATTCATCGGGCGGCTGCATTCTTCTCCGCGAGTGCTGGGAACGATGCAATAAGAACACTTCATATCACACCCCTGCATGATGGAGACAAATGCCGTACAGTTGCCGGAAGGAGGTAAGTGATCTTTAATAGCGTTCTGGAAACCGTCCTCATGCGCTACCGCACAAATGTGAGCACCACGCTTAATCGGCTCTGTAATATTTTGAGCCAGACGATTGCGCAAAAGTCTGTTGCAAAGCTTGTAGACATTGTGGTACTGGTGTGTCCCAGTAACGATATCAAGTCTGGCAATGTCGCGGAAGAGTGTGTTGCTGCGGCTTTGGCTCATGCACCCCATAAAGCCGTACACCACCCAAGGCTTGGCATTGGGGCGAGAGCAAAGAAGCCCCATCTTACCGAGAGCTTTCAGTTCGGCCTTTTCTCGAACGGAACAGGTGTTGATGAGGATAACATCGGCATCATCCTCATTCTTGGTGATATCATAGCCTCCGGCCAAGAACATGCTGAGCACCTGTTCGGTATCACGCTCGTTCATTTGGCAGCCGTATGTTTTAATCAGTACACTTGGCATTGTTTATAAGATGATAGGTGACTTAAATCTGAAAAAATTACTCGTATTGTGCCGGGATGTATTCCTCGGGTATGACCGAGGTGCTGATAAGCTTTTTATTGAGGCTGCGGGCGTGCTCCAGCACCATGACCAAGCGATTAAGCTGCTCGCTGATGTTGTGCAGGGTGCTCATTTCTACCGTAGTTCCGGTTTCAAGCCGTACCACCATTTTCCACTGTACGGCATTCTCCAAAGGCCTCTCAATCGTGGTGATATGCGGCAATTGAGTCAAATCACTGTATGAATTAGCAGCGCGAGCCAACTCAATAATGGGGCGACACACCTCTGCCTCAATCTTTTGCCCCGGTGCAAGTATTTTCACGTCGTTCGGGGTAAGCAGCCATACAGGCAAATCTATGAACTTGCTGTGGTAGACAGGGTCGTGCACGAATAAATCGCCCTCCGGGCTTAGGCACAAACGTGTTGCTTTACCGCTGATGGCTTGGTCTTCCATCTCAACATAAAGCAAAGGCACATGCTCCGTAATATCTATGTGCAGGGAGAATGAGCTATCCAGCGAAACGGAGGCTTGCTTGATAGCAGGGTGACTATTGAGCTTGTTTTGCAACTCTGTGATAGGCAGAGAGGCGAAATCCGTCTTTTTATCCACCCCCAGCAATGCAACCACTTGATCTTTACTGATGATGCCGTAACGGGAGCTGTAGTGGATGTGGTGCTCTTGCGTGCTGTATGAATTGAAGGTGCAGAGAACAAGCGCTCTCATAAGCGCCAAGGCTATCACGCAGATGCTGACAATGATAACGAGGCGGCGCAGGCGGTTAGCCCCGCGTAAGAACGTCACTACGCTGAATAAGCGCTCCCACAGGGAAAGCTTCTTTTCCAGTTGTCTGACGGTATCGCTGCTGCGATTTCTGCGCTTATTCTCTTTACCCTTCATGGTGAATCGAGCCCTCAGCCACGGGGCTGATTGAGTGATATCTCAGCGATGCGCGTGCAAAGCTCACCGAAGCTGATGCCTACTGCGGCAGCGGCTTTGGGGAAGAGGGAAGCGCTGGTCATGCCGGGGATAGTGTTTATCTCCAGCACATACGGCTTGCCATCGGCGGTCAACAGCACGTCTACGCGACCATATACTTCCACATTAAGTGCCTTGTAGGCGGCCAAAGCGGCTTCTTGTACAGCTTTAGTTTCTTCCTCGGTGATGTCAGCCGGACAAATATAGTCAGACCCTACGCCGCCGGAAAGAGCCGGATACTTATTGGCAAAGTCATAGAATCCCTCTCGCGGCGCAATGTGAATGACGGGCAGGGCTGTGCCGTTGAAAATGGCTACCGTCAACTCTTTGCCATCAATAAACTCTTCCACCAGCAAATCGGTGCCGTATTTAGCAGCCTCGGCAACGGCGGCAGGCATTTCCTCTGCCGTTTTGACAATGCTGACACCCACGGAAGACCCCTCACAAGGAGGCTTAATCACACAAGGGACACCAATGGTAGGAGTTTCGCCGGACTTGATGATTTCGTCCGCCGGGGTAGGAACGCCTGCTGCGATAAACGCTTTCTTGGTGAGAATCTTGTCAAAACAGTTACGGCTGGTAATAGAGCCGGCGCCTGTATAGGGTATGCCTAACTCTTCAAGGTAGGCCTGTAAGCCGCCATCTTCGCCGTATGTGCCGTGTATCATGTTGTAGCACAGCTCGGTTCCCTCGGGGATAGAGGGGCGCTCCGTTTCAACGATAACCGGCGTTACATTGGTAAAGCCTTCTTCTTTAAGCGCCTCTAAAACGGCATTGCCGGACACAAGTGAAACCTGACGCTCCGAACCGGGGCCTCCCATCAACAGGGCAATGGCTGTATCTTTTTTTAGTGTTTTCATGAATACTGTACGGTTAAATCAGAACTGAGGCTCGCGATCGCCGATTACCTGCACCTCTGCATGCATGGTGATACCTCTCTCAGTTTTAGCTTTGTTGCGAATATAGTCTATCAGCTCCGTAATATCGGTTGCTTTTGCTCCACCCTTATTTACGATGAAGTTGGCATGCACCTCAGATACCTGTGCACCACCGATGCTGAACCCTTTGAGGCCCATTTCATCGATAAGCTTGCCTGCGGGAATTTCAGCCGGGTTCACAAAGGTACAGCCTGCACTGGGGGCCAAAGGCTGGGTGGTTTTGCGATGTGTGCGGCTGGCTTCCATGCGGTCGGCTATGGCCTGAGCATCATCAGGCGTGCCGCAGAACGTAGCCTGCATGACCATGTTGTGTTCAAACTCAGGAATACGGCGGTAGCTGGCTCCCTTCATGTTTTCTTTCTCAAACTCAACGATGTCGCCATCTTCATTGAGAGCAACGGCAGAGCGGAATACACTCCACATATCACCCCCCATGGCTCCGGCATTCATGCGCAGGCTGCCGCCTACATAGCCGGGGATGCCGTCCATCCACTCAAACCCGGCAATGCCGTTTTGTGCGGCAAAAGCGGCCAGTTTCTTGAGCTTAACTCCGGCGCCTGCTACAATGTTGCGCCCTTTCAGCTCAATTTTTTCAAACTCACCGCAAGCTGGGTGTATGACGGCACCACGTATGCCACCCTCACGCACAATTACGTTAGACCCACGGCCGATGATATGCACGGGAATGTTACGGTCTTTAAAGAAGTTGACCACAGACTGCATTTTCTCAAAGCTGTTAGGTTCAATCCAGTACTGGGCCTCACCGCCTACACCCATCGTGGTGTGCTTGCTCATGGGTTCATAGAGACGGTAATTGATATCTTCACCGCACTCCTGCTGCATTTCTGCAAGAATTCGCAAGTCTGCCGCAATCTTGGCCCCGGCCTCATGCACATTGCCTGCACCCAAGGTGATGAACATGTCACCGGGGCGCAACGTGTTACCCACTACATGGTGAGCCAACGGCAGGTTGGGCAAGAATGTGGCATCCACAGGGCCGTTTTCCTGCACGGCATCCACAATTGTTTGACCGCTGATACCGGGGATGGGAGGTTCACTGGCGGGGTATACATCTGCCACGTAAAGTTTGTCAAGATTTTGCAGTACTTTACCGAAGTCGTCACGCAGCAGCTGCGTGCGGGTATAACGGTGTGGCTGGAAGAGCACAATCAAACGGTCAGGTTTGAGGCTTTGTGCTGTTTGCAATGTAGCTGCAATTTCCGTGGGATGGTGACCGTAGTCATCCACAATACGATACTGGCGGGAGAGATACTTGGTCTCAAAACGGCGACGGGCTCCTGCAAAGCTGACTAACCCACGTGTAATACTGGCAAAATCACACCCAAGCTCAAGAGCAAGAGCCGTAGCGGCCAAAGAGTTCAGAACATTGTGTCGACCGGGAATCCCCAGCTCAACGCGGCCCAGAGCCTCCCCTTTATAATTGATGGTGTAGAGAGTGCGGCCTCGCTTTACAGTCATATCTGTTGCCGTGTAGTCCGCATCTTGCCAGCCATAGGAAATCGTGTTGGGGTACTGAGAGCAAACATCATGTGCACCGGCATCATTTTTACAGTAAATGAGCTTACCACGAGTTTGGCGGCACAGACGGTGGAATACACTCTTGATGTGCTCCAAGTCACGGTAGAAGTCCAAGTGCTCAGCCTCAATGTTAAGGATTATGCTATGCTCGGGAATGTAATTTACCAGGGTGCCATCACTCTCATCACCTTCTGCTACAAGATACTCACTATCCTCATTCCAATGGGCATTGGCACCCAGTACGGGAATTTCAGCGCCCACATAGTGACACGGGCGCATGCGACCCTCGCGGAGCAGGTGGGCAGACATGGCAGAGGTAGTGGTCTTACCGTGTGTGCCGGCTACCACAACGCCTTTCTTGTTGTTGAGAATTGCGGCCAAACACTCAGCGCGGCGCAGGCACAAACTGCCGTTTTTGCGGGCTGCAGCCAAGGCCACGTTCTCCTCTCGGATAGCGCTGGAGTAAATGATAATTTCAGCATCCTGAACGGATTCTGCGCTGTGCGGGCAAGAGAACACAAGACCTGCCTGTTGCAGTTTCTCTGTCTCGGTGCTCGTTACGCGGTCACAACCGCTCACTCGGTGCCCCATTTCAAGCAACATGCGTGCCAACCCACTCATGCCGGCACCGGCAACACCTATCAGATGGATTCTTACGGGATGTTCCCGATCCAGAAGTCGTTTGCGTAACTGTTCAATCATAATCCTTGCGCGTTATTATACCCGATTATCCCCCGTAATCAAGACTAATCTCTTTATCTGAGTTAATTTGAACAAATAACTATTTAAGGTGTCTCAGTATGTATCTTACCATGAATACTCTCTCTCCTTCGAGCAAATCTTCATGCACTGCACATTCTCCATGGCGTGGGGTGGCGTCTGTTCTTCTTGTCTTCGTCGTGTTGATTGTTCTGGTGCCGACCGTTATCGGTACAGGATTCTTGTTGCAACTCATGAGCAGAGAAAACGTTTACCAAGCCGATGCGCAAATGGTTAATCCGGCGCTGGAGGGTAAATGGGTGAAAGTGCATTTCAAGCACATCTATGCGGATGGCGTGCAAGCGCAGGATTCCCTCTTCGGTATCAGTAACAAAGGTATCGCACTCAAGCGCTCATTAAAAAACTCCCCGGATAGTCGTGTTCAATATAACACCGTGCATGATATACCATGCTGCACCCATGTGGCACCCCGTATTCGTGCCGGAGCCTATGAATTAAAAGCCGAGCCCGAGCTCTGGTTTTATGAAAGAGTATTTCAGCAGGCGCAGGTTCCTGCAACTGAGTATAAGTTGCCCGAGCATTTACAGCAATATGTAGATGCCGTGCATGACCATGAGATACGTATTTTGACGGGTGATACAGGGCCGGCGGCGCAGCGCACGGTTTTGCTTTCATTTTCATTCATTCCGGCCGAGCTTAAAGGTGATTTCTATCTTGTAGGTCAACAAATAGGAAATACGTTGCATGTGTCGGATGTGTTGTTGAACGCAGAAGAAATGCAATCGCACTGCAAGCTTGGTGCACCGCCGGAGTCTTATTCTCTCATACTGAAATATGGGTGGGGCGCTGTTATGGTGAGTTATGGCTTTATGGTATTTTGTGTCATGTGCATCTGCCGTTTATTGCTCAAGAATGACAACGGGAGTGTACGCATGTCTCTTGCCTTTGTGTTTGCCGCCATTACTGTATCATTGGCTTTATTTTTCAATGCTATGGCATTAGTGTGTCCCGGCTCTCCTTTTGTCAGAGAAATGGCATCTTGGCTCCCGTATACTTCAATCGGTGTTGCTGCGTTAGCTTGCCTGCTTTCCCTGTTGTCGCTGCGTTTGAGAGTGAAATAAAACAAGCCCGAACACCTCATGGCATTCGGGCTTGAGTGAAAAAGAGGGGCTCTGCTATCAGGCAATAGTGGCCTTGTGGGCAAGGTGTATCATCTCAGCCTCGCGCTTGACTCGCACCTGCAAGTCAGCCAACGCATTCATATAGTAAATGTATGCGTCGAACGGTGAGGGGTAGGGAGTAAAGCCGTTGCTCTTCTCCATATAGTGGAAATGGTCTGCACTTTGCAACTTGCGCCACACGTGAATCATGTCGCGATCTTCGCTTGCTTTCACAGGTGTCTCAAGGTCATAAATCTTCTTGAGAGCCTCCTGCTGCATGACGTTGCCGTTCCAATGGGTCGTGGTGCCGAAAGTAGAGCAACTGACCGGATTGGGACAGTCAATGGTGCCGGTGGAGGGGAACTCTCGCACCGTTTCACCGGGTGTCATGAACGTATTGCCGTTGAAGAGCGTGGCCATAATCATGGTGCGCCAGAACTCGAATACACCCGTGGTGTCCGGCTGTCGCTCACCCAGTGTCTCGTAGTCCAGAGAGAGGTTTACCACTTGACCTTCCTGCTGCCCCAACCACTCTGCGAAGGTGTAAGGAGAGAGGGGGTATTCGCTCCAGCTGGGATCAACGCGACGATTGGCCAAGTCATTGGAGAGATGGCGATTGCGGATAATGGTCTTAGTCTTGGCAATAAGCGGTGCACATTGCAGGTCATTCGTATGGCGGTTAGACATCATACGGCTGTTGCCATCTGCCATGATACCCTCAAAGCCCATATCGTAGGCCTGTGCGGCTATGGCATTGGAGTAGAGCATGCCGGTATTCCAGAGCACGGTGGGGCGCTGTCCGAATAACTCCTCTATCAAATCTACATGTTCATTTACTTGCTCCGCAAATTCACCGGTAGAATACAGGGAGGACAGGGACGCATAGTAAGGCATGGCCAAAAACTCCACACAACCGGTCTCAGCAAGCTCTTTAAAAGATTCGATAAGGTCGGGACGGTGGTATTTAGCCTGCTCCAGAATAACACCGGAGATAGCCAAGGCAAACTTAAATTTGCCATCAGACAACTCAATGAGCTGCTTCATGAGCCTGTTGGCAGGCAGGTAGCAACGCTCTGCTACCTGGCTGAGCACGCGCCCGTTGAGTTCATCGTCTTCATAGAAAGCGTGTTCGCCAATCTTGAAGAAGTCATACGGTGTCAGTCGGTTGGGCTGATGCGCATGAAATGTTAAAGAAATATTCATATTAACTGTGAATGGTTAAAAGTTTTTTACCAGCCGAGCACATGGTGATAAACTCGCAGCATCTTATCGGCTGCGGTTTCCCAGTTGGAGTTCTTGATATCCTGGGCACTTTGCTCAGCCACTTTCTTGTAGAGTTCTTCATCGGTGATGAGGTCTACAATGTGCTTAGCCATCATGTTCACATCCCAGAAATCCGCTTTAAGAGCACCCTTCATCACCTCAGCTACGCCACTCTGCTTGGAGATAACGGCAGGGATATTGAACTGGGCTGCCTCCAGTGCAGACAGACCGAACGGCTCTGATACAGACGGCATGCAGTACACATCCGTCATACTCAGCAGTTCATTTACTTTCTGCTTGTTAAGGAATCCGGTAAAGTGGAACTTGTCGCCCACGCCATGGAATGCGCCGGTCTCAATCAACTGGCGCAACTTCTCACCCGTACCGGCCATGACGAAGCGAACATCATCCGTCTGCTCCAATACTTTCGCGGCAATTTGCAGGAAGAACTCCGGCCCTTTCTGGGCGGTAAGTCGGCCGAGGAAGAGCACAAGCTTTTCGGGGAACTTCTTCTTGGTGTGGAACACCTCCACCGGGTCTGCACCGTTGTGAACGGGGAAAATCTTGGCGGGGTCAATACCATAGTGCCCGGCAGCAACCGTACCGGTGTACTTAGATACAGGGATAACGGCATCAGCTTGCTCCATGCCGTATTTTTCGATATCGTAAATCCAACCACGGGCATCGGCACCGGCACGATCAAACTGAGAGGCGTGCAGGTGTACCACCAAGGGCTTGCCCGTAGCACGTTTTACCTCCACACCGGCAAGGTAAGTCATCCAGTCGTGTGCATGCACTACGTCAAAGTCATAACCGCGTGCCATGACTGCACAAATCTTGGAGAACTCAATTACCTTGCGTGCCAAATCTCCCGCATACAGGTCTTCTTTACCGGTAAACAGGGCTAAATCAGCCTTATGTACCTTGGAGAAGAGAAGTTTACCCTCTTTGGTAAAGGTTATATTGCCGGGGGTGCCTTCCTCGCATGCGTAGGGATCCAAGTTCACCGGGGCTTTGCCGACTACAGTGAAGCTCTCATAAGTATACCCCTCGCTGTGGGTTTCCATTTCGGCATATTGCAGGTTATTGATACCTGTCAATTCAAAACCATCGTATTTTTGGCCGAGTTTAGCTTTGGGGACAATGACTGAAAGGTCTACCTTCTTGGCAAGTGCCTTAGAAATACCCATGCAAGCAACACCGAGTCCGCCATTGATAAGAGGCGGAAACTCCCAACCCAATTTCAGTACTTTAATTCTCCTCATGACTTTGTAAATAAGCTAGTTGTCTTAACCGTGCGGATGTAGGTTACACCGCTTCGCGAATATTAAACCAAAATTGTAGGCATTTGTCCAGTGTAAACCGTGACGGTTTGTAATTCTGCCCGTAATTCCTGTTTCGCGTATTGGTATTAAGGATTACCGCAGTCAATTCTCTTGATTTGCTCTGCGAATGTCCTCAAGCGCAGCAATGAAATCATCAAGAATTTCAGCAGGAACCATGATGCGGTCTCTGTTTGAGCTTACCTTCTCCGTAATGCGCACCACACGTCCTCTGGCATTGCTTTTAAGGTCAATGAAGAATGTTTTGCGATCCGCAATAATCTTTTCCGTACAAATGATATCGTCGTCCACTGTTATGTAACGGGTCTGGTTATCTGACCCTCAGGTTGATAATATACGGACTTTTGGTGAAAAGTCAATCATCAAATGATGGAACGGTGCCGAATTTAATAAAAACAGCATGACGAAACCGCCATGCTGCCTGAAAGAAGAATACCGGGACTATCAAATCAACTCTTTCATGCGGTTGATGCTGATTGCCGGCACGGTAATGTAGGAGCCGTCAACTCTTCTCAGTATCGGGGAACCGTCAGATTCAATCCCGGAGAAGAAGCCACAAATGCGCTCGGTATCGGTAATGGCAACCACGGGCAGACTTGCACCCCATGCTTGTTCCAAGCGTGTCAGGATGGGTTCCGGGCCATTTTCTATGAAATCGGTATAAACCTTGGCCAATTCATCAGCCAAATGGTCGCGCAACTCTTCAACGGAGGGACAGCTGTTGGGGATAAGGTCCACCAGACGGACTGGCACGTCAGTTGTTACTCCTTGCAATTTAACAAGGTTGTTGAACATATTTATGCCGATACCGACTGAGACTTTATCCTGAGCCGGACGCTCCACAAGAATACCGGCCAGTTTATTACGGTTCACCAACAAGTCGTTGGGCCAGCGTAATCTTAAACCTTTAATGTGGTAGGCTGCCAAGGTATCAATCAACGCTACACCCGCAACCAGAGGCATCAGCCCCCACGGGCGGTTTGACTGCGGGTCAATAGGCAGATTGAAGTTTGCCCAAAGACCTCCAACGTCACCGAACCAAGTACGATTAAATCTGCCGCGGCCCTTGAGCTGGCACTCACTGCTGACAACGGTCCATACCGGCAGGTTGCGAGCCTCAGTAAAGGTTGATTCGCATTCTTTCAGTTTTTTGACGTTCCACTTAATGCTCATGGCTGTATTTTACATCATCGGCGGCGTTGCATTCAATAAAAAATCGCAGTGTTGACATAATTCGCATACAATGATAGATTCGGGTATGATTGAATGTGTTCGTTTGCTCACTGAAAACGATTTTCTGTTTGCTGAGTCATGGAGATTGTATGAATCTGCATTCCCCGTGGCAGAGCGCCGCTCCCTGAGGTGGCATACCGCAGCCATGACAACCGCGCCGGATTTTTATTGCTACGCTTTGCACAAAGACGAGGGCTTTGCTGGCATTCTCTTTTATTGGTTGTTCTCCGATTGTGTGTACGTAGAACATCTAGCCATTGCTGAGGGGAAACGAGGGCAGGGGTATGGAGCAGCAGCTCTGCGCATAGCACAACAACATCGGTTGCCTGTTATATTGGAGATTGAGCCCGTTCAAGATGAGGATACTGCACGAAGACTCCGTTTTTATGAAAATGCAGGGTACCGGTGCTTACCGTTTGAGCATTATCAATTGCCTTATCATCTTGGAGAAAGCGCTCTGCGTTTGATTCTGCTCAGTTATCCGGAACCGGCAAATGCGCAGCTGATAGAGTCTTTTGAACAAGATTTTCATACTCGCCCCATGCTGTACCGCGATGCTCAATGATGCGTGGTGAGTCTCAGCAGAGATGTATCAAACCCTCTCGACTCTGCCTCTCGATAAAGTTCCTTCAACGCATCTGTCGTGTAATGCGGTTCTCTCCCCAATAACCACAAACACGCCCCGTTTTCATCGGAAACCAAAGCATGGCTATAGCTATCATCTACATATAACACATGGTACGGGGTTGATAAGAATCTGAGAAGCGGCACAAAACTGACCCTGAGTCTACCGGCGCCGTCTCGCATCGCGCGGGCATGGGCTTTTTGTTGAACTCCGTTTTTATCCGTGCCGTAGTTTGTAATCTTTAACTCATGTTCATTGATGGATTCATAAACGGCATAAACATCATCCAATCCGTATTCGAACGGCGTTTCGTAGCGAGCCCATTCATACCATTTACCGGTGTATGGTTCCCAACACACGTTTTTGTCGGGTGTTGTGTCTCGCTCATCACAGTTGCCCGCGTTGCGCGACCTTTCTGAGAAATAATACTTGAGTGCACGTAAAAGCATATGTTTACTATGACCTATTACCCAATCTCAGTGTTCATTATCATATAGAAAGCGTATGCCTGCAAAACAGTTGGTTATTTAGTTTGCTTTCTATTTCGCCATCTCGTAGAGTTCGGGATATATGGAACACTCAGATTATACATCTACCACGATGCTGACCGGTAAATTGCGTTGCCACACCGCATTTAAGGGCAGTGAGGCAACGTTTATTACCGATATCCCCACCTCCCTCGGTGGTCGCGGAGAATACCCGACACCGGCAGCCATGCTGGCAGCAACCCTTTCATCATGCATGATGAGCATGCTTGCCTATACAGGCGCACTCAAAGGGTTTGCTACAGATGGCATCAGCGTTAAAGCTCGCTGCCATGAAGATACACATGGTATCCGCTCTTTTGAGCTACGCATTACCGTCCCGATGAACCCGCCGCAATATGTACGCAATCTGATGGAAGCTGCCGTGCGTTCATGCCCTGTGGCAAAAGCGCTGCACCCGCACATAGGCAAAGACGTCATTTGGGTGTATGCAGATGATGTTTTACCCGATTAATTGTGGCTTACTCGCAATTTTTTCTTGCTATTCGGTGTCGGGTGTGATTGAATTGCCCTGCGCAACACAAGTTGCCCACCCCTGCTACAGTGGCGGAATGGTAGACGCAGGAGACTTAAAATCTCCCGGTTGTATAAACCGTACGGGTTCGAGTCCCGTCTGTAGTAGCTTAAAAACAAGCGATATGCATCTATAATGTGTGTCGCTTTTTTTGTTTATCAGCCCCGAATAAAACAAGATTTTTGTTTCACTTACTTAGCGCAAATATATATAAAAAGCCCGGATTCCGGGGCATAAATCAACCATCGATGCCATACACGCTTGGGCTTTTTTCTAATTCTAATATGCGCGGGCCTATTTCATACTCCTTCTTTTCTCCTCGCAATCCATGATGGCATGCCGAAGACAAACGGTGCCAATGAGCGGATAATCTTAAAGTTCCGGGGGGG
>JAFYUT010000070.1 GCA_017549485.1 Akkermansia sp. | reverse complement strand
CGTCTCAGACGTGAACTTGGAAAGGAACTCGGGGTTGCACATATCAACGGCACCGGCGGGGATGTCAATGCGACGACGGGGCATTGTCTTGTTGCAGGTGCGGAAACGGATACGACGCTCAACGCTCTTGAATTCAGTAATCATAATGTTTAAATTTAACCGGTTTGCTGAGGATTAGCGCATCTCGCGATGCAGCGTGCGGCGCTTCAGGTAGGGGTTGAACTTAACCTTCTCCAGACGGCCGGGAGTACGCTGGCTCTTTTTGTTGCGAGTGGTGACGTAGCGAGAGGGGGTCTTACCCTCTGCCTTAGCCTCGGTGCATTCCAGGATGATGATATCTCTAGGCATAATTGTGATGTTGTTGACTTGCGGGCGCCTATTCTACACTATTCTTCGGATTCGTCAAGCGAAAATACGTTTTCCATGTCATTTTGTAGCCCGGAAAAGCCAACATGGTCCGAATTTGAGGCTTTATAGTTGGCATAAGAGCCATATTTTTTCTCAAATTCCTCCTGACATTTCACCGTAAGACGGCAGAACGGGCGGGCTTGTAAGCGCTTTTTGGGGATAGGATCAAGCGAGATTTCGCAAATTCCGTAAAATCCGCGGCGAATTCTCTCCAATGCTTCGTCAATTTCAAAAAGTTGCTCGCGGTCTTTGCCGAGTAGGCGTATGGTGAGGTCTCGTACCTCGGCCTCACTGCCGGCATCGCCGATATGTTGTCCGGATGAGGAAGATACGTTGGACGCTCCGCTGCGCAGGTGGTCGCGTGTCACATTCTGCATGTTGGGCAGCAGTTTGTCGCGTAAATCAAGCAAGGATTTCTTTTGCTCTTCCAAGAAAGCCGGCCATTCGGGGTCTGCTTTCAGCAGGGCAAGAGTTTCTTTCAATTTTGCTTTACGTGCCTTTTCTTCAGGGGTAAGCACTTCACGATTGGAGGAGGCTTTTACCTTGCCGGGATCGGCTGCACTCGGCTTTTTCTCTGCGGCTTTTTTCGGTTTAGCTGCCTTTGTGGTTGTATTCTTCGTCGTTGACATATACTGTAACAGATGAGAGCGATTTGTGGCTGTTTATCGCGGTGTTTATGCGCGCATCATGCCTGTCCCCATGCTATTATCACAAGAGTGTGCTTAATGCAAGAAAAAATTGCGTTAATATCAGCTATGGTGTATATAATTTGTGACAGTGCGCGTGAAATATAGATGCTGCGGACTTTTGTGGTTGCTTTTGCCGGTTTGCCTGTGTTACACTGCCATGGTATGCAAATGCCGAGAATGTCAGGTGTGTTGATGCCGCTTTTTTCCATGCGACGTGAGGGTGATGCCGGTATAGGAGATTTGGCCGCGTTAGAGGAGTGGATTCATTGGGCCGCTGCGCATCGTGTGGGCTTTTTACAGTTGCTGCCTGTCAATGCTGTGGGGGAAGATGATGCACCATCCCCATACTCGGCTATCAGTTCCGTTGCCCTGGAGCCTCTTTATCTCACGCTTGCGCAAGTGCCCGGTATGGAGCTTCCTCTGCCTCCCTACAAAGCGGATTTGCCTCCGCTCCAATTACCCGGCGGAGACGATTATGTGGACTACGCGCGCGTACGTGCGTATAAAAGATACCATCTTAAACGGGCTTTTTCTCGTTTTGAGTCAGAATCTCAGTTTGACGCCGAACGTGCTGAGTTTGACGCGTGGGTGATAGAGCAAGGTGCTTGGTTGCAAGATTTTTCAACATTCCGTGTGCTTTCCATCGCTTTCGGTACCAATGCGTGGTGGCTGTGGCCCGTGCAAGATACTGATGTGGCCCGGTTCATTGTAGAAAGTACGGAGGATGCCCGGGCTCAACGGCGTTACCAGCAGTGGTTGCAATGGCTTTGCGCGAAACAATGGTTGCATGTGCGGGCCGTGGCTGATGCCTGTGGGGTTTATTTGATGGGGGATGTCCCCATCGGCATATCCGTGGCCAGTGCAGACGTTTACTTTGAACGTTACCTTTTTGATATGAACTGGAGCGGTGGAGCCCCCGCCGAGGGGAATTTTGCAGAGGACCCTTTCACCGCCAAATGGGGACAGAATTGGGGAATTCCCCTCTACCGGTGGGATGTCATGGCGCAAGATGGTTTTGCTTGGTGGTCTCGCCGTATCAGAAAACTGGCTGAGGTCTTCAAAATGTACCGTATTGACCATGTGCTGGGTTTTTACCGCATATATGCTTTCCCGTGGATGCCCGACCGCAACCCTGAGTTCCTCAACCTTACGCCGGATGAAGCTGCTGCACGTTGTGAGGGGCGCAGACCCGGGTTCCGTCCCCGCCCGGACTGGACTCCGGAAGATCGCCGCGCCAACCTCATGCAGGGTGATTATCTGTTACAGCAATTGCTTAAAGCGGCCCCGGGGCAACTTGTCATCGGCGAAGATTTGGGGTGTGTGCCCGACTACGTGCGCCCGGATTTGTCCCGCTTACGCATAGCCGGTTTTAAGATTCCGCATTGGGAGATTGATGAACACTTGCAAATATGCAAAGGTCAGAGCTATAACCCTTGCTCGTTTGCTACGTACGCTACGCATGATTTCCCCCCCATTTGTAATGATTGGAATGATTGGTACAATCATGTTAAAGCAGGGGATGAGGCGTTGTCGGATATTACCCTCAGCCCGTCAGCTTTGCAAGAGAAACGCAAGGTCGCGGCAGATTGTGCACGCGTGCTTGGGTGGTTGGGGGATTATGCCGGGTTGTCGGTAAAAGAATCTCTCGAGCCTTGGGGGCAGGGGATAAAAGATGCGCTGTTCAGAGCTTTATTCTCATGCCGCTCGGCGTATGCTGCAATGATGTGGACTGAGCTGTTTGATGTGCCGGTGCGTCTTAATACCCCGGGAACAGAGGGTGGGACAAACTGGCGTCCGCGTATGCCTTTTACAGCTGCGCAGGCTGCCGCTATGCCTCAAAGTGCTTGGTTGGCTCAGCTCGCTGCCGCCTGTAATCGTTAAACCATATCCCCGGGATGAACAAGGTACTGCCGATTTTTATCGCGATGGTGGCCCTGCTGCTGTGTGCCTGCGGTGTACAGGTGCAATTACAAACATGGGAGCCGTCTCTGGTTAATTTGCGCCGTGGTTCTTCGCTCAGGGTGTATTCGTTGCACTACAATGATGCATCCCGTCGGTTGAGCAAATCTCTTAACCGGTGTTTGCGAGAGTCCGGGTTTTACTCTCTCGGTGGTACGTCTGCTACCCTTTATATCGAGCATGCACTTGAGAGCGAGACCAGTCGTGTCATTCACACGTGCAGCGCGGATGAGGTGTGTCACTGTGCCGAGGATGTAGAAACAACCCTTCGTACAACCGTTCGATTGGAGCTGCATGGGCAAATTCTGTATAGGCGTTTTCTCTCCGATACTGCTTCCGGTTATGGTGCGGATTATGACGGGGTTGCTCAAGACATTGTAAATGACCTGGTACCCCACGCTGTTACGTACAGTGTGCGTATTAAACCGCAAAAAGGTAACGATGTGTTAGAGCAAGCGGCTGAGGCTTGTCGCCGGGGGGATTGGGCCGTTGGGCAATCATTGGCAAAATCTTCTCTGCAATCTTATCCCGGGGATTCTGAAGCATATTATTTGCTGGGAATCATTGCTCGCCATCATGGTGATTACGGGGCCTCCACTCAGTATTTCTCACGTGCGGAGGCTATCACCCCATCGTCTCGTTATGCAGAGGCCATGCGGGAGAATGCAGAGTTGCAAGCTAAAGAAAAGTTGGCCCGTTCTCAACTCAAGGGCTGATGTCATTCCCGCACTTTTTACTTGTAACCAGCCTCTCATCATCGTATAATTATCCCATGCGTCAATCTCATCTCTTCATAGGTGCCGCCTGTGTTCTGCTGGCAGCGTGTCAAGGTCAGAAACCATTTACCATTATTACGACTCCTCCGGGGGCTTCAGTCAGTATCAATGGGCAGCGTATTCAGGGTAAAACACCGCTGACGCTGGATATCAATCAAGATAAAGACCTTGGTATTGTAGTGGAAAAAGATGGTTATGCCGTAGAATCCGTCACTGTTAATACCCAAACCAGTTGGCTGGGCTCTCTGCTTTGGACGGATAGCTCACCGCACTCCCGATATATTGAGGAAGACGAGATAACGGTGCCACTTAAGCCGCTTAAAACAAACTCTACTTACACTCCCACCATTATGGAGCCTTTCAGTTTCCCTGAAGAGAAAGCTCCGTTGCATGACTCTAAACCCCCGGCATTGCGCCCCATGCCTGAATTATAAAGCGGGTATGGTTAACCCGTGTGGCTTTTAACAGGGGCTGCACGGGATAATTTGTTTGATAAATCGTTATTTGTCTTGCAAATCCGGGCCGAGCTGATATACTCGGCGTGTACCATGAGAGACAATACCACAAGCTATACACCTACACCGCGCATGCGCCGCATGGTAGCGGGGGTGGTGTGTGTGTCTCTCTCTTTGTTGGCGGG
>JAFYUT010000069.1 GCA_017549485.1 Akkermansia sp. | reverse complement strand
CTTGCCAAAGCGGGGGTGTATGTGTACAATACACGCACGCTATGCATCCACACGCCACAGCCATTGACTTCAACGAACGCCCGTTCATACTGTTTTGGGAGGTAACACGAGCCTGCGCCTTGGCATGTAAGCATTGCCGTGCCATTGCCCAACCCAAAGCCCACCCCGACGAGCTGACACATGATGAAGCCATGCGCTTGGTAGATGAAATTGCCGAGTTGCGCCCCCCCATGCTGGTGCTGACCGGTGGAGACCCCATGATGCGTGCCGATATTTTCGACATCATTCAACGCGCTACTGAGAAAGGCCTGCGCGTGGCACTCAGCCCCGCCGCCACGCCTCGCTTAGTGCATACGGATTTCCGCAAACTGAGAGAAGCCGGTGTGGTAAGCCTCAGCCTGAGCCTGGACGGCGCCACGCAAGAAACGCACGACAAATTCCGCGGTGTGCCACACACCTTTGAGCGCACCTTGCAAGTAGCCAAGGCAGTGATGGAGGCAGGCATACAGCTGCAAGTCAACACCACACTTGCAAAATCCACCCTGCCCGAGATGGACGCTTTCATCGAGCTGATGAAACAAATCAAGCCCGATGTATGGAGCGTGTTCGTACTGGTGCCCACAGGGCGCGCCACAGAAGAAGATTTACCCACGGCACAAGATTTGGAAACCGTCTGGAACCGGCTCGAACAGCTGCGCAGCGAGCTGCCCTTTGCCATTAAAACGACGGAGGGCCACCACTACCGCCGCGTGCTCATGCAAGCCGCCCGCAAAGGCGGGCAACCGCCGCGCCACATGGTACCCACCCGCGATGGCAAGGGCGTGCTCTTCATCTCTCACACGGGCGAGGTGCAGCCCAGTGGATTCTTACCCCTTACTGCCGGCAACGTACGCACCGACAACTTGGCAGAGCTGTACCGCACACACCCCATTTTTACAGAATTACGCAATGATGATGCGTTGGAGGGCAAATGCGGTAAGTGCGAGTACCGCAAGGTATGCGGTGGCTCCCGAGCCCGCGCCTATGGCTCCGGCTTGGGCATGATGGGTGCCGAACCCCTCTGCAACTACATACCTGCCGCATGCAGGCAAGGCGAATAACTTTACACACACTCAGCAGCAATGATTAACATTACAAGACTTTGGTGCGGCGCCGAGCAGCCCGCCGACCATATACGCTACGGGCTGGGCCACGGCCAGCACGGCCCGCATGCCAGCACCGCCGCTTGCTCCCCCACCTCATCCCGCACGCGTAAACCTATTGTGGTGTGGAACATTACACGCACATGTAACTTACGCTGCGTGCATTGCTATGCAGACTCTCATGCCGAGCAATACCCCGGCGAGCTCACGTGGGAGCAATGCTGCGCCGTCATTGATGACTTGGCAGATTACAAGGTGAATGCCCTGCTGCTTTCGGGTGGCGAGCCCCTGTTGCACCCGCAGCTGCCCAAGATTTTGGAGCGCGCCACAGAAAAAGGGCTCAAGGTCACCATCTCTACCAACGGCACCCGCATTACCAAAGAATACGCAGAGCTGTTCAAAAAGCTGGGCGTGGCCTATGTGGGCATCTCTTTGGATGGCATCGGCGCCGTTCACGACTCCTTCCGCGGTGTGCAAGGTGCGTTTGACGGCGCCATACGCGGCTTTAAACACTGCGAAAATGCAGGGCAAAAAACCGGACTGCGTCTCACCCTCACCCGCAATAATGTGCAAAGCATGGAGGAGATTCTCAACTTCATTGAGAGAGAGGGGATTCAACGAGTGTGTTTCTACCACCTTGTACCTACGGGACGCGGCGTAGATGTAGCCAGCCTGCACCCGGAGGAAGCCCGCGCCGCGCTCGATATGCTCATTGCACGCGCCGAAAAATGGCACCGCAACGGCGAAACGCGAGAGCTGCTCACCGTCACACAACCTGCAGACGGCATCTACATTCTGCTTAAGCAACTCAGAGAAGGCAACCCGCAGGCAGCCCAAACCCTCAAGCTGCTCAACTGGAACGGTGGTGGTGCAAACTCCTCCGGCCGTGGCATTGCCAACATTGATACGCAAGGCAATATCCACCCCGACCAGTTCTGGCAATCCGTCACCCTCGGCAATGTCAAAACACAGAAATTCAGCGATGTGTGGGAAGCAGCCTCCGAACCATCTGCCGCAGAGCTTCAAAAAATTCGCGGTGCAGAGAACCCGTTGGAGCGCCAAAAGCTCCTCAGTGGCCGCTGCGCTACCTGTAAGCATTTCGCTCTGTGTGGCGGAGGATTCCGCACGCGTGCAGCCTTCTCCAATGGTCATTGGTATGGTTCAGACCCCGGCTGCTACCTCACCGATGAAGAAATCCACACCGAAATTCAACTCTGAGCCTCATAGCCGAGAAAAATTTGAAGATTTTTTAAGAATTCGGCAGATTTTTTCTTGCAACGGCGTGAACAATATGGTATCACTGATTTTGTCATGAAGCGCTTACTCCTTTCTACACTTCTTTTCGCACTCGCCGGCACAACGTATGCCGACATTCAGGCTCCGCCTGCATCTGAGTACACCGCCACCCGCAAGCTTGGCCGTGCTATCGGTAACATTCTGTTCGCCGTTGAGGAAATCCCCGTGACCATCCTCCGTTGGAACAATGCCGAGGGCAACTACGCCGGCTACTCCGTTGGTTTGGTTGAGGGCTTTACCCGCACTGCCACCCGCATGGGTTATGGTCTGTATGAGCTCGTTACATTCTGGGCTCCCACCTACAAGTGCACCTACCGTCCTCCCTACCAGGGCAGCTGCGGTCGCAGCGGTCTCAAAGAGTACAACACTTGGTCCGGCTTCTCCGAATTCCCCGAGGAGCTCGGTTTCGAGTCCAAGTACGAGTATTCTCGTCTTAACGACTAAGACTGAGAATAGTTGAGTGCAGGTAGTCGGTGAATTAAGCGAGACTTCTGCAGAGTCTACTCTCCGCTTTTCACCGCAAGAAACCCTAATTAAAACTCGCCCCGACTGATCATCGGGGCGAGTTTTTGTGTACCGATAACTCAAAAAAAGCGCCCACACGGGGCGCATGTATGATATGAAGGTTGACCGCCTGTTACGGCTGAAGCATCAGAGCATATTCAA
This sequence comes from Akkermansia sp., assembly GCA_017549485.1. Classification (GTDB taxonomy): domain Bacteria; phylum Verrucomicrobiota; class Verrucomicrobiia; order Verrucomicrobiales; family Akkermansiaceae; genus Akkermansia. Next base: position 19,379 of record JAFYUT010000069.1, on the reverse strand, counting down.
CATTCAACATATTGCACAACTCCACCAGCTCTACAAAGCGAGCATAGGTTGCAGCCTCCGGCTTCCAGAAAAGGTTCACCACGGACCCCTGCTCTGCGGCAAACTTCAACGCGGGCTCCGCCTCTGCCACCGTTGTGGCGGTTAGCTGCAAAACACTCTCCTCATTAAACAAGCGCAGTATACCATCATCCCCCAACATCAGGTGAGATGCCGATTGGGCAGAATACGTAGGAGCAAGCTCCACCCACTCTTCCCCCTTACGAATCGCAAGGCGCAGAGGGATGCGCAACATATCGCACACAGTCACGCACTCTATCAGGCTGTTAAGTGCTTTTTGCGCCAGCTCACCTTCTGCCGCAGCATCCATAGAGAACACCACGCACTGAAAACAACGGGTCTCATACTCATACTTCAGCGCATCCATCAGCTTGAGCAACTCTCCCGTGGTCTCAGGCCATTGCAAAACATCACTCACTCCCTGCACAGGCCCGCCGCAAATATCCACCACGGCTATGTTTTTATCCCAATGCACCGGCGCAATGTTGAAAGCCGTGCTCACGGCTTCATCCGGCGTGCTTTCCGCATGTAACACCCCCAGCATCATCAACGAGGGAACAATATATCGAATGCTCAGCATACTGTTATTATCCCCCTTACCTCTCAAATGTCAATATTAAAGTGAGTTTACCAACTCACACCGCAAGAAAAGGTCAGAAAGAAGCCTTGCAGGGGTGGGAGGAATATGATAGAATGGGGTGCAGATGAGGACATTAGATGAGCTGAGAGCCGAGATAGACCGAATTGATGCACAGATTGTGGCATTAATTAAGCAGCGCATGCAGTGCGTGCATGGGGTCGGCGAGTTAAAAAAAGAGGCCAAATCTCACATTTTTGTACCGGAGAGAGAGAGTCAGCTCATCGAGAAGATATTGATGCACAACGGCGGGGAACTGCCGGAGAAAGGACTCAAGAGCATTTACCGCCAGATAGTGAGCATGAGCCTGCACTTGGAGGGTGGAGTAAAAGCAGGTTACTTGGGCCCGCCCGGAACATGGAGCCATCAGGCGGCACAATCCCGGTTCGGGGATAGCGTGGAGCTGGTGCCCTACCCGAGCTTTCAGCAGATTTTCCGCGCCGTAGAGGTGGGGGAAATCAATTACGGAGTTATCCCTATTGAGAACAGCACGGATGGCCGCATTTCTCAAGCGGTGGATTTGCTGGGCAGTACCGAGCTGCGCATCTGCGCACAGATTCACTTGAATGTGAGAAATTGCCTGATGGCCAACATAGAGCGCACGCAGATACGCAAAATATACTCCCATTCTCAAGTGCTGGGCCAGTGCCGCGAGTGGTTGCGCAAGAATTTCCCGAAGGCAGAGCTTGTATCCACCGCGTCAACTACGGTGGCCGCAAAACTGGCGCATGATGAGGCAGAAAACGGGGCAGCAGCCTTGGGCAGCCCGCTGGCTGCCGAGTACAACGGGCTTGAGGTATTGGAGACCAATATACAAGACAAGGCCGGCAATACCACGCGCTTTGCCGTTATAGGCAACCAAACCACCACGCCCAGTAATCAGGACCGCACAACCATCTGCTTTGGTGTACCGCACACGGCCGGCAGCTTGGTAGATGTACTGAGCGTGTTTAAAGAGCACGGCATCAACATTTACTGTATGGACTCTCGCCCCACGCGCGACACAGCGTGGGAATATGTGTTCTACATCGATGTAGAAGGTCATGCCGACAGAGGGCCGCTGAAAGACTGCGTAGAAACCCTGAGAAAACGCACCCCCATGTTTAAAGTACTGGGCTCTTACCCCGAGCATTGAAGATTAACCGCTAGGCACCATGGCATTTACCTACGACCAAGCTTATAACTTGCTGAAAAACGCCCGCAACAACGGGAGGCTGCCACACGCCCTGCTCTTTACCGGTGCACCCGATGCCGGTACACACCGACTTGCCCTTACCTTGGCAGCAGAGCTGAACGGTGCGCGCGCCACAACATTGGCAGAGCTGCACCACCCTAACTGCCGCGTGTTGCGCCCGGGCTCCAAGATACGCACCATCTCCATTGATGCCGTGCGCAGTGTAGAACCTTTCCTGGCCCTGCGGGCGGATGAGGGTGCCACCAAGCTCATTATTATTGATGAGGCCGACCGCCTGCTGACAGAGGCTGCCAATGCCTTCCTGAAAACTCTGGAGGAGCCCCCGCCCCAGACCCTGATTATTCTGATAACCGAGATACCCAGTAAGCTGCTGCCCACCATTTTATCGCGCTGCGTGCGCTTAGATTTGCGAGACTCCCGCCCCGGAGTGCGACTGAGCCGTGTGCAAGAGCTCTTTTTACCGGCCGTAAAAGCCGCTCTGCCCCGCGTAGGGAATGATGTAGCAGCCTTGGGCCTGCGTGCAGATTTTCAAGCATTGCTGGTAAAGCGCAAAGACGAAATCAGCGAGCGCATTACCTCTGCACTCAAGGCGGAAGCTAAAGCCGTATCCGAGGGCACGGATATTAAAAACTGGGAAGCCATGCAAAAGGATATCACCAACGCGCGCATTGAGTCTGAGTACTTAGGCGAGCGAGAGCAGATGCTGGAGCTGCTCACTCTTTGCTTGGGGCAAGCGGTGTTGATAGCCTCACACGCGCCGGATGTGCATCCCATTATGCCCGAGCTCAAGGATTTGGCAACTAAATGCAGTGTGGCAGATTTATTGCGACGCATGCGCGCAGTGGATGAACTGCGCGCCGACCTCTCATACAACGTAAACGAAGCTCTGGCGCTGGACTCCAGGCTTTTAGACATCATCGGTAAATCCCCCTTATGAACAGCATGACAGGATTCGGGGCTGCAAGTGCCCCTCTCAACAACGCCACGCTCCGTGTGGAAATCGGCGGCGTCAACCGCAAACAAACAGAAATCTCCATCTCTCTTCCCCGTGCATGGGCAGAGCTTGAAAGTCAAGTACGAGAACTCGTGGCCGGTGCCGTTTCCCGCGGGCGTGTCAACGTCTCTATCTCCCTGCAAGCCACGGCCTCGGGTACCGGCAATATCACCGTAAATAAGGCCAAACTCGCGGCTCTGCAACAGTGCATGGCAGAGGTAAGCGACAGCCTGCAGCAACCCCTTACCCCCACTTTGGATGCGCTGGTGCGTTTGGGCGTCATCGGCGAAGAGAGCGAAAGCGACATCAGCATCGAAACCGCATGGGCTGCCGCAGAACCCGCCGTTAAAGAAGCACTGCAAGCATTCCTTACCCTGAGAGCAGAAGAGGGTGCCAACCTGCGAGCCGACCTGCTGGCACGCATTAACACCCTGCGCCAATATAGAGAGCAACTCATTGCCCGTGCAGCCGGGGTACCGGCTCGCTACCGCGAACAGTTACTGAAGAGACTGGAAGAAAGCGGGCTGCCCCTGCCGACTGATGATGAACGAATCATCAAAGAAATTGCCCTCTTTGCCGACCGCTGTGATGTAAGTGAAGAAACCACCCGCTTGGCCTCTCACCTTGACCAATTTGAGCGTATTTGCGACAAACAGGAAGCCGTGGGGCGCACGCTGGATTTCCTGTGCCAAGAAATCTTCCGCGAGCTCAACACCACCGGTTCCAAAGCCAATGATGCCGAGCTTGCCCAGCTGGTGGTTACCGCCAAAACCGAGCTGGAAAAAATTCGCGAACAAGTACAAAACGTTGAATAATACACATTTATGTTAGGAACACTCCTCATCGTATCAGGCCCCTCCGGCTCCGGTAAAACCACGCTCTGCCGCCGCGCAGAGGCAGAGGGTCTCACCGCATACTCCATTTCATGCACCACCCGCGCGCCTCGCCCCGGCGAGCAAGATGGCGTGGATTACCACTTCCTCACCCCTGAGGTATTTGCCGCCAAAGTAGCAGCGGGCGAGTTCTTGGAGCACGCCACCGTGCACGGCAACTCCTACGGCACCCTCAAGGCCGATATCATTGACTTGCTGCAACAGGGCAAAAATGTAGTCATGGATATTGACGTACAAGGCGCAGCATCTATCCGCGCCTGTGATGACGCCATCATACGCCGCGCCTACGCAGACATCTACATCCATGTACCCTCTGCGGAACTTGAGGCCCGCCTGCGTGGCCGCCAAACCGACAGCGAAGAAGTCATACAGCTACGCCTGCATAACGCAGCCGAAGAAGATGCCCGCCAAGGCGAATATATGTATGCCCTCATCTCCGGTGACAGAGAGGCCGATTATTCCCGATTCCTCGCCCTGCTCACCACCCTGAAGATGCGTACTCAGCTGGCATAACCGGGTTAAACATTCCCCCAACGCGCCGCGTGCCCACACGTGGTGCGTTTTTTTCGTTTATCACAGGTCAAAATAACAGTATATACTTAAAAATAGAAAATGAAGCGCCTTGACTCAAAGGGAGTGAGGTGATAGAATGGTGAAAACTCTAACGTCTTTTGAACTATGATTAGGTTTGCCTCTACAGACTGTCGCCGTGAGACCGGCAATATCAAGTGGGATTTGCAAGGGCCGCTGCCCTTCGGCATTGCCGATATGGACATTGAGAGTCCGCCCTGCGTGGTGGATGCGCTGCAGGCCCGCCTCAATCACCGCTTTTACGGATACGCTTTCATGACGGCAGAGTTACGCGCCGCCATCACGGATTATCTTCAAAACAAGCATGGTGTAGAGAATGCCAAGCCCGAGTGGTTGCACGAATTGCCCGGTTGTGTACCGGCTTTCACTTTGGTTGCCCGTACGGTGTGTCCGAGCCCGGAGCACGAGGTGCTGGTTTGCACCCCTGCCTATCCGCCGATGCTGCATTGCCATGAGGATGCCCGCTGCAAGCTGCTGACCGTACCGTATACCTTCAATAATGACCGCTGGGAGTTCGATTGGGAGGCCATGGAGGCTGCGGTAACCCCCAACACCAAGCTTTTCTTGCTGTGCAACCCGCATAACCCGTTAGGCCGCGCCTGGAGCCGAGAGGAAATGGAGAAAGTGGCCGACTTCTGCGAACGCCACGACCTTATCCTCTGCTCTGACGAAATTCACTGCGACTTAGTGCTGGATGAAGACAAGAAACACGTGTGTGCCTTGACCCTGCCGGAGCGCATCCGTCAACGCACCGTGATGTTGAGCGCACCCAGCAAGACCTTCAACATTGCCGGTATCTGCTTCACCTATATGGCCGTGCCCAATGATGAGCTGCGAGCCGCCATTCGCAAGACACAGGGGCACAGTTTGCCCACGCTTAACGTGTTTGCCTATGCCGCCTCTCTGGCAGCCTACACGCAAGGCTGGGAGTGGCATGAGCAACTGCTCAAAACTTTGCGCAAAAACCGTCAGACCGTTATCGACTATGTGGCAGAGAACCTGCCCATGCTTAAGACCCGCCACCAAGAGGCCACCTACTTGGCATGGTTGGATTGCTCGGCTCTGGGGGTAGAGTCCCCGCACGAATTCTTCCGCAGCAATGCCGGTGTATATTTAGACAACGGCGCCAACTTCGGCGATCCGCAGTGCGTACGCCTCAACTTTGCAACATCTCCCGAGATGCTCATGCAAGGCCTTACCGCCATGAAAAAGGCTGTGGACGAGCTGTACGCCTCTCGCGCTTGATAGCAAACCGTATTTTTCAACAAAAAGCACCGCAAATGAAAGTTTGCGGTGCTTTTTGCTTGTAGGCTGCATCACAAATTTGCTAGTATAAGAGTTATGAAACGCCCTTTGTTTTGCGAACTCTGCCCTTTTGCTTTCCGGCTATCAAGATTGAAAGGCATTATACTACGCAAGCTGAAAGACGCACTATGCCGAGTTAAGTTCTGCCGAGAAACAGCCCAAGAGGCGTTACCACACATGGTGGCCAAGCATTCCTCTTTGATACGCCGCAAACTAGCCGGGGTAGATGAACAGCTGCAACACAACAAAGCCCATAATCTGGCATTGGCCACCCCATGCCTCAACGGCATTCTCATACGCCCGGGAGAAACATTTTCTCTATGGCGACTGGTGGGCAATACCACGGCAAAAAGGGGGTATCTGCCGGGGCTTGTCATTGCATGCGGCAAACCGACCTCAGGCATCGGGGGCGGCATGTGCCAACTCTCCAACATCTTGCACTGGTTAGTATTACACTCTGCCCTTACCATCACGGAGCACCATCACCACGAGCGTTTCAACCTATTCCCCGACGACAGACGTCAAGTTCCCTTCGGGCTGGGCACAAGCATAGTCTACAATTATTTGGACTACCGAGTTACCAACAACACAACGCGAACATACCAAATCTTGCTGAAAACGGATGGAGAGTTCTTACACGGGGAATTACGGGCCGATGCCGAAGACCCGCATGATTACATCATTCGGGTAGACAGAGATTCTTTTATCAAAGAAAAAGACGGCATATACCGCTGCTGCGATATATACCGCGATATCATTACCCCCGATGGTAATACCCACGCCGAGCTCATCCTGCGCACCCATGCACGCGTGATGTACGACGTGCCGCCCGAGCGACTCAGCGAAGATTGAGCCCACCACGCATCAAGCGGAACAAGGCCAACGTACGCGCCCAATTCTCGGGAGCATCGTCCGATTCAGGGAATATTTTACCCTCCGGGATACGCGCATATCGCTCCTCTGCGCGGGAATGAGACAGCTCCCTCAAGCCGACGGAGAAAATAGCCCCCAAGGCCAAAAACTCACGAGCCATTTCATGAGAGCCGTTCCATGCATGCAAAAGCACACGGGGCAAGGTATTGCAGCGAGCACGCTCTTTGAGGATTCCCAACAACTCTGCATGACAACGCACACAATGCAAATGCACCAAACGGTCATGCCGAAAAGCCGCCCCCAGATGCAAATGCAGCAATAAACGTTGAGCCTCCAGCGTGTGTTGCCATTTGTCGGAGGCATCGAGCCCGGTTTCGCCCACCTCGGCAGAGGGGTGACGGTAAAGCCAATCATCCAGCTCAAACGCAAAATCAGCCGGGTCTTGCACCTCGTGAGCATGCCATGGGTGAACCCCGAAAGCGGGGGTCATGCCCGGAACCGCGGCCACGCGTTCCCAATCAGCCCGAGTCACGGCACATATACTGCCACCGGCAGTATTAGGATGGTGTGTGTGGTAATCTTTCATGATGGTATCAGGTCATGTTCTGCAAAACTGTAGTAAGGGCAAGGCTGCTCGACATCTGCAGCACCGATAATAACATGGTCAAGCAGAGGAATACCGAGAATACGCCCGGCCTCAGCAATGGCTTTGGTAAGAGCTTTATCGGGCTCGCTGGGAACGGTACTGCCACTGGGGTGATTATGAGCCATGATGATTTTGCAGGCGTTATAACGAATTGCCGGGGCAAACACATTGCGAGCGTGCGTAATCATACGGGTGAGCGTGCCGGTTGCCACGCGTTCTACACGCATCAGACGGCGGCGGGCATCCAACAACAAAACGCAGAGAACCTCTTGCGTTTCAAAGCGCAATTCTCCCACCAAATAATTATAAACCTGATGCGCTTCGCTCATATCGCAACGCTCCATGCGGTCTCGTGCAGCCCGCTGCCCCAACTCAAAGCCGGCAGCAAGCGTGGCAGCTTTGGCTTTACCTATGCCTTTCAGCAAGTTGCAAATATCATGGGCCTCCATTTGGCCCAGCTCAGCCAATGAACCGGCGGCTTTCTTAACTTGAGCGGCCAGTTGCAACACATTGCACCCCGGCAGCCCAGTACGCAAAAAGATGGCCAACAATTCTTCATCGGTCAATGCGCGGCGACCATGCTTGAACAACTTTTCCCGCGGCAAGTCGTCACTCGGCACAGTATCTAATAATTTAACGGAATCGGAGAGAGACATGGCAGAATAGAGCAGATAAAAAAGACAGCACCTGCAAGCGTCTGTATCGTTTGCAGGTGCCGAAAATATGCTTTCAGAATGACAGGAGAGAGGCTCAGGGCATCTCCAGCATATCATTGACGATATTGATGGACTCGCGAAGAATCGGGTCAAGTGTAGAGGGATATTCTACCTCCTCTTCCAGCTCTTCCTCAGGGTCTTTCACTTCATCCATGTACTTGTCATCATCTTCCTTGGTAATGACAGGCAGCTCATCAAGCTTGACATCGTCCAATTTAAGGCGCAGAACACGCAGGTTGGCGGCATCCTCTTCGGCCATGGCAGCATAACGCACCTTGCGGTTCTCTGTAATGGCTTTCTGGCGCTTTACAAGCTCTTCGTTCTCAGCTGCGCGCTTAACCTTGTTGAGGGAATCAACATTAGCCTCGGTAAGTGCACGGCGATAATCAATGTTCCACTTTGCGTCCTGCAAGTCGATATCGGCAGCAACACGCTCTGCACTGCGCTTAGCCAGCTCGGGCATGATACGAGCCAAGCGGCCATCCTTAACGTAACCGGCAGCGGCAGGAATTTCATCGTAGGGCATTACGAAGTCAAGCTCCGCCTCACCCAGCTGCAATGCAGCCGTGCTCATGGGCAGCACAATATCACTCTCTACACCCTTCTTCTGGGTAGAGGCACCATTGATGCGGTAGAACTTCTGAACCGTCACCTTGATCATACCGGCACCTTCACGAGAAGAGAAGTAGGGCAGGTAATCAGCCAAGCTGCGGGGAATCTGAACCGTACCCTTACCGAAGGTGGATTCATCACCCACGATAACGGCGCGACCATAGTCTGCCATGGCACCGGCAAAAATCTCAGAGGCGGAAGCACTGAGCTTATTGCAGATAACCACAACCTCGCCGTCAAAAATCTTCTTACCGCTCACGGTAAGGCGCTCGCGGTGACCGCGGGCATCGCGCACCTGCACCACGGGGCCGGCACCGGTAAAGAAGCCCACCATCTTGCGAACTTCTTCCAAAGAACCGCCACCGTTGAAGCGAAGGTCAACAATAAGGCCCTCTACATTCTCTTCCTTCATGCGCACGATGAGCTTCTTAACATCTGCACCGCAGCGTACACCACCGGTGGCATCAAGGTCCATATAGAAAGACGGCAAGGTCAGAATGCCGATGCGGCGTGTCTTGCCATCGGGCATCTTCATTTCTACAATCTTAGCGCTGGCAAGAGACTCAGACATGGGCACTTCGTCGCGCACAATGACAACCTCGCGCTCCTCGGCACTCTCACCGGAAAGCACACGCAGTTTAACAGGCACACCCTGCTTACCGCGCACCAAGTCAACCACCTTGTCAATGCTCATGTACATGATATCAACCCACTGGCCATCATTGAGGCTATCTACGGCAATAATACGGTCACCCAACTTGAGCTGGCCGTTTTTAGCGGCGGGGCCACCCTTTACAATACCCTCAATGCGCGTAGAACCGTCATCTTGCTCACTGAGCTGAGCACCGATACCTACGATAGAGGCCTTAATCATATCTTTGAAGCGCTGCTCCTCCTTAGCGCTCATGTAGTTGCTGTGGGGGTCATAGGTACGGGCAACGGCATTGAGCAACGTAGCCACCATATCCTCCGTATCAGACTCCTGCACCTCATTGCGCAGGCGTTTGAGGCGGGCACCCAGCTTCTCAGCCACGGGCTTCTCCTTCAGCATGGGGTCGGGCTTGCCCTTCTCGGCAGCCAAGCGGCTCACGTTTTCACGGCGCAACACCTCCGTGAGCACCATATCATCTACCATATCACGCCATGCCTGTTCAAGCTCTGCGCTGTTTTTGGCGCGGGGCATCTTGCGACGAGAGCGCGGGGCGGTGCGGTCGGAATCAAAAGAGGGAAGCTGTTTTTCATAAGAGGCCAGCAACTGCTCAGCCTTGGCAATATGCTCTAATGCACGCACAGAAAACTCGGCATGCATAGCCTCGGCAAATGCGCGGGTGCGACCGGCCAACAGATAATCACCGAAAGAGGTAGCATATTTATCGCGGAGTTTATCCACATCCTCCTCTGTGAAATACAGCTGCTGCGGGTCTACCAATTGCAAATAACTCTCCAGGAACTTTGCATACATTTCCGAGGAGAAACGAGTACGAGAGTAGTGAGCATTCTGCAAAACAAGAGCAAATTGCTTACCAATGGTATCGTAATCCGGCTCTGCATAACTGACAGATGTGCACGACACTACGCCGGCAGCTGCCGCAGAGGCAGAAAATACCATACTGCGCAGACGGCTCAGTAGATTCATTTTCATAATGTATTATCAATGTATGTTGGATAACTCTGTCTCTACCGACAGAGCGCGCGAGTGCCTTTCTCAAGGCGCTTTGTTAAGTAAGACACCCGCAGTGAACTTTTCTATCAAAAAAAGACTATTGTATGACAAAAATTACCACCACAGTCCATTAACCCTTGCTACCCTTGCGAGGGTTGCGCACCTTAACCAGCTTATAACCAAGCGCAGCGCACAGCTCTCCGAGTTGCTGCTCAAGCAAGGCAACTCGCTTTTTGGATTCTTTGAGAGAAGCCTCTAAATGAGCGGCCTTAATCTTAGCCTTACGGACATCATTTTTAAGAGACTTAGCATCAGCAGTAACAACCTCCACCGGTTTTTCGACCTTACGGCGCCCCTTGGGCTGGGGTTGGAAGCGAGCCGTCATAGCATCTTCGGCTTGTTTTTTCCAAAGAGAAATCAATGTTGCAGCAATTCCTTTTTCTTTGGCTACATCTTGAATGGAATGCTTACGAGAAAGCACCATTTTAACAATTGCCAGCTTTTCTTCAGCTGAATACGAGGCTCTGTCTTTCATAAAATGAATATCTGTAACTTATATATACCTATTTCAAACCGGAGTTGCAAGCACAAAATCAGACGCAAATCAATTTTGATATATTTTTTATGGCATCTACGCATAACAACGTGAAAAATAAATCTTTGGGCATGCTATCATTCACCCATTTATATGTCTGTATCTTTTCATTTACCGGCACACTAAACTGCCGGAAACTACAACATACTCCGCCGATGCAAAAAATCAGACAAAAATGAATACGTGCATTACCTGATTTTAGCTTGACTTGCACCTGCAAAATGGTAGTATGTGAACACTTATGACACAGGAAGCCCTTCTTAAATTACTGGAGACGGACGCACGCCTGAGCGACCGGCAGATTGCAGATCGCCTCGGCGTGAGTGTATCTGAAGTTGCAGCAGAGCGAGCAGCCCTCGAGCAAGAGGGGCGTATCGTCGGCTATCAAACCATCGTGAATCACGATGAGCAAGGTGTATCAGCCTTTATTGAAGTGCGCTGCACCCCGGAGCGCGGCGAAGGGTTCGACCGCTTGGCTCAGAGAATTGCCCGCTTTGATGAAGTTAAAAGCTGCTACCTGATGAGCGGCGGTTTTGACCTGTTGGTATTGGTAGAGGCTGAGAACCTGCAAGGCGTAGCCCGATTTGTGAGCGAGAAGCTCTCCAACCTGCACGGCATTCTTTCCACCGCCACGCATTTCCTCCTTAAAACATACAAACTCAACGGTCTGAAATTCCACGAGGAACCTGAGAGCGACCGAATCAGCGTAGCCCCCTGAGCCAAGCACTATGGACTGGAACCGCATTTTATCCAAACAAATCGTGGATTTGCCCAAATCCGGCATCCGCGAGTTCTTTGACCTTGTTACCGGCAGCAAAGATATTATCTCACTGGGGGTAGGCGAGCCTGACTTCGTGACTCCCTGGAACATCCGCGAGGCTGCTATTTCCTCATTGGAAAAAGGGCGCACCACCTACACCAGCAACTACGGCTTGGAGAGCCTGCGCCGTGCCATTGCCACCTATGTGGAAGACTTTTTCAAGGTCTCATACAACCCGCTCAATGAGATATTGCCCACCGTGGGCGTGAGTGAGGCTATTGACTTGGCCCTGCGCTGTCTCGTCAACCCCGGGGATGAAGTTCTTTACCACGAGCCGGCCTATGTCAGCTATGCGCCCTCCGTACAAATGTGTTACGGCAGCCCAAAGGCGGTAGAAACAAGCATAGACGACCTTTTTGCTCTTAACCCGGCCAAGCTGGAGGCAGCCATCACACCGAAAACCAAAGTGTTGATGCTCAACTTCCCCACTAATCCGACCGGCTCTATCGCCCCCAAGGAAACCTTGGAAGCGATTGCCAAAATATGCATTGAGCACGATATCTTCGTGCTGACGGATGAAATATACTCCGAGCTGCGTTATGATGGGGAAGAACACACCAGCATTGCCTCCCTGCCCGGCATGAAAGAGCGCACCCTGCTGCTGCACGGGTTCTCTAAGGCCTTTGCCATGACAGGGTTCCGCTTAGGTTACGCCTGTGGGCCCAAGGAGCTTATCGACCAGATGATGAAGATACACTCCTACACCATGATTTGCCCCACCATTACCAGCCAAGAGGCAGGTATTGAGGCCTTGCAAAACGGTATACCCGCCATGCTGGAGATGCGCGACAGCTACCACCGCCGCCGCGACTATATTGTGGGCAGATTCAACAACATGGGTATGGATTGTCACTTGCCCGGCGGCGCTTTCTACACCTTCCCCTGCATTAAGCGATTTGGCCTCAGCTCAAAAGAGTTTGCCATGCGTCTTCTTCAGGAAGCCAAGGTAGCAGCCGTGCCCGGCACCGCATTCGGTGCCTGCGGTGAGGGCTACTTGCGCTGCTGCTACGCTACCAGCATGCAACTCCTCATAGAAGCCTGCGATAAAATGGAAAAATTCTGCGAATCGCTTCGATAAGCGATTCGCAACAACATAGCTCCGAAAGCCGAACACTCCGGCACCGGCCGGCTATACTCTCTCCTCCGACTTTCGGAAATCACATGTCCATTACCACCGACCAGCGTCTGTACCGCACCTGCGTATACCCCTTGGCCATATTCATGGGGTTCAGCTTGGTACTGGCATTCGGGGGGGATGCCATGAAATGGGATCACCCCGAGGCGGCTTGGTGGCAACGAGCCCCCGAAATGTGGCTCTACCCGCTGCAAACACTGGTATGCGGATGGTGGCTGTGGCATGTACGCAAAGAAATGCAATGGGACTGGGCAATGCGCCCTTGCCTGCTGGCGATTCCGGCAGGCCTCTTAGGAATAGGCTTGTGGATGATACCGTATTTTGCGGGATGGATTCCCGATGAGGGCCATGGATTCATGCCTGAAAAAGTATTCGGCGAGGGGAGCACCCTAACACTGGCCGAGTACGCCCTGCGTTTTGCACGCGCCGCAGTCGTAGTACCTTTTGTAGAGGAGCTGTTTTGGCGTGGATTCCTGATGCGGTGGTGTGTAGACAGAGATTTTCCGCAAACGGTAGCCACCGGCACCCACAGTTGGACAGCCTACGGGATAACGACCTTGGCATTCATGCTGATACACGCCCCGGCAGATTGGGCAGGCGCATTTATATACGGGACTCTCACCTACCTGTTGGTCATCTACACCAAGCGCATCACCCCGGCCATCGTTATGCATGCCGTAGCCAACGCTGTTATGGGCATTTGCGCTATCGGCTTCAATCTTCCTCACCTTTGGTAAACCATTTATGAACAGCTCTCCGGATTTCATTCAACTGGCCATCGCCCTTTGTGCAGGCTTTTCACTCTCGGCCGCATGCGGATTCCGCATTTTCGTACCTTTGTTAGCCATGGCACTCAGTGCGCGCTTTGCCGGCTTATCCATCGACAGTAGCTTTGCATGGGTAACCGGAGATGCCGCAATCCTCACCTTAAGCGTAGCCACTATCGCTGAAATATTGGCATATTATATCCCCTTGTTTGATAATCTGTTAGACTCCATCGCCGTACCCGGAGCCATCTTGGCGGGAGGCATCGTCTCTTTCGGGTTATTGGGAGACATGCCCGAGTGGCTGCAATGGAGCGTGAGTATCATTGGTGGTTCGGGAGCAGCCGGGTCAGTACAAATGGGCACTACAACAGCCCGCACCCTCAGCTCAGCAGGTACCGCAGGTGCTGCCAACCCGATAATCAGCACATTGGAAAATATTTTATCCATCATCGGCACCATCATGGCGGTATTCCTCCCCATTCTTGCCGCTATCGGCGCACTGGTATTCATCATCATCAGTCTGTTTTTCATGCGCAGAATTATCACAAAATTACGCCGCAAGAAGCAGGCACCGACGCCCACCACCATGCCGCCCGTACCACCCGCCGTTTGCTGATTTTCCATCTATTTTCTCTCATTATGCAAGTTTTCATTTTAGGCGCCGGCTTGGGTACGCGTTTGGAGCCCCTCAGCCTCATTCTGCCCAAACCCCTTATGCCCGTCTTTCAAAAACCGCTTATCCAACACAGCATGGATAACTTTATCAAAGACGGCGCCACAGAGTTCATCATCAACACCTCCACCCTGGAGTTTGCTTGGGATAAAGCCTTCCCCTGCCCCGACCCGCAGTACCGTGGTTGCCCTGTCACGTTCAGCCATGAAGAGCAACCGTTAGACTCCGGTGGCGGCGTCAAAAAAATCATGCCGCTCTGGAAAGAAGGGCCACTTATCGTACACAACGGCGATATTCTCACCGATATTCCTTTGGGGGATTTATTGGCAGAGCACCGCCGCAGCAACAACTTGCTCACCATGGCACTGCGCAGTATCGACGGGAAACGGAATGTAGGCTTCGATGAAGAAACGGGCCGCATTACCGACATGCGCCATGCACTGGGCATCAACCCCGGCACGCACCAATTTGCCGGCACCTATATCATGGAGCCCGAGGTAGCACACCTCTTCCCCGCAGAAGATAAATTCTCCATTTTCCCTATCTGGCTGGAGCTCATTAAACAAGGGCGTGCCGGAGGTGTCGTGTTTGACTGGGCAAACTGGCACGAAATAGGCTCTCCGGAGACTTACCTCAACTCTATTCTGGAGCTGAGCAACAGCCAGCGCATTCACCCCACCGCTACTATATCTGCCCTTGCAGAAATCGGTGAAGATTGCATGGTCGGGCAAGATGCCGTTATCCCCGCCGGGTGCGAGCTGGATGACTGCATCGTATGGCCTCGCACACATGTTGCCCCCGGCACCTACCGCCGCGCCATCATCACGCCACGCATCACGGTGCAAGTCTGATTCTTGCCGTTTTTCTGCCTCACCAGCATAATTCCCACCGAAAAATCCCGCATAAGCCCCACAAATATAGAGCTGCCTCTAACTTATATGTAAAAAAAAGCACCTGGACGCGGAATTTTCTTTTCAGAGGCGGGGTTAGTATGGTAGAATATGTGCAGCGTAGAAAGAGCGTATCGGCCGTACTGTATACCAACAGCAACGAAGAGCGCACCTATCGTAAACACCATACTCAAAAAACACATATGGCTATAGATCCCAAATTACTTGAAGACCTTGAGGCCCGCAGACGTAAGATTAAGTACGCTGCGTCACAAGAGAAGTATGATGCCCGCCACGCTAAAGGAGATTGGACGGCTCGCGAGCGTATCGCATGCCTGTTTGATAATGGTTCCTTTACAGAAATCGGCATGCACACGAAGCACCACTGCAGCAACTTCGGCATGCTGAGTAAAGACATCCCCGGGGATGGTATTGTGACCGGCTTCGGCTTGGTAAACGGGCGCCCGGTGGCCGCAGCTTCTGCCGACTTCTTGGCTCAGGGTGGTTCTTTGGGATACATGCATGCCCAAAAGATTTGTGATGCCCAGCAATATGCCCTTAAGGGAGGCATGCCTGTCATTCAGATTAACGACTCCGGCGGCGCACGCCTGCAAGAGGGTGTAGACTCCCTTACCGGTTTTGCCAACGTCTTCTACAACAACGTAGCGGCCAGTGGTGTCGTACCCCAGATTTCTCTTATTCTCGGTCCCTGCGCAGGTGGCGCAGCCTACTCCCCCGCCCTTACGGACTTCATCATCATTCGCCGCGGCGGGGCAGCAGGCATGTACATCACCGGTCCCAAGGTCATTGAGCAGGTAACTTACGAGAAATGCACCATGGAAGAAATCGGCGGGGCCGATGTACACTCCTCCGTCTCCGGCAATGCTCACTTTGTGGCCAACAGCGATGAAGAGGCCATCAACATCGCCAAGAAGTTGCTCACCTACCTGCCCTCCAACAACACGCAGGACCCGCCCCACGAGCTTGATTGCCCGCTGGATATTGCTGATGATGAAGGCATGAACGACATCATCCCCGAGAGCAACACCACCCCGCTTGACATGCAGAAAGTCATCGCCCGCTTGGTGGACGAAGGCAGCTTCATGGAGGTACACGCCAACTTTGCCGGCAATGTCATCGTGGGCTTCGGCCGCATTTGCGGTGTGGTAGTAGGTATTATCGCCAACCAGCCCGCCGTCAAGGCCGGTTGCTTGGACATCGATGCCTCTGACAAGGCCGCCCGCTTTATCCGCTGCTGCGACTCTTTCAACATTCCGTTGGTGAACTTGGTAGACGTACCCGGCTTCTTGCCCGGCAAGCAGCAGGAGCGAGGTGGTATCATCCGCCACGGTGCCAAGATGATTTTCGCCTATTCCTCCGCCACGGTACCCAAGGTGACCATGATTTTGCGCAAGGCTTACGGTGGCGCATACATTGCTATGTGCTGCAAGGGCTTGGGTGCAGATGCCGTATACGCATGGCCCACCGCAGAGATTGCCGTCATGGGCGCACAAGGTGCCGTGCCCGTGCTTTATGGGCGCGAGCTCAAGGGCATTGAGGACGATGCCGCCCGCGAGGCCCGCCGCCAAGAGTTGCTCAATGAGTATACCGAGGCCTTCTACAACCCGTACGCCGCTGCTGCATCTGACCAGGTGACCGAGGTCATCAACCCCAAGGAAACCCGCGCCAAGATAGCCCTTACGCTGCGTACGCTCCTCAACAAGAAAGAGACACGCCCTGCCAAGAAACACGGCAACATGCCTCTCTGATTCTTTTCCAATTAAAACCAAAACATGATCAACACATTCAACACACTCGCCATCACGTGGGATGCTTTCTCGAAAGCTCTCTCGTATCAGCTTACGGGTATGATTGTGGTGTTCGGTTGCTTGGTTCTGCTGTGGATTATCCTTAGCATCTCCGGCTCCATAGCCGTCAAGATGGAGGAGAAACGCAAAGCAGAGGCAGAAGCTGCCCGCGCGGCAGCTGCAGCAGCCGCCCCCGCACCCGCAGCACCGCAGCCGGCGGTAGAACTGGCACCTGCACAGGTGGCAGCCATCACAGCCGGTATATATGATGCCGCCGCCAGCAGCATCACCCCCGAAGTCGTGGCAGCCATTGCCGCAGCCGTTAAAGTAACGGTAGGCAACGAGGCCCGCATTCTGGACATTCAGCCCGTTAACACCGGCTATGCCCAGAGCGGTCGCACCGCCATCATGAACTCTCATTCCTTCCCCACCCGCGGCTAATCCGCAAAAAGCTCTTTAAACTTAACAATCAACACACATATAAAACAATGAAACAACTCCGTATCACCGTTGCCGGCCAGACCTTTGATGTAACCGTAGAAACCGTAGGTGGCAGCCTTGCCGCAGCTCCCGCTCCGGCTCCCGTAGCAGCTCCCGTAGTAGCACCTGCACCCGTTGCAGCTCCCGTAGCAGCCACTGCCCCCGTTGCCGATCCGGCTCCTGCCGCCGGCGCCGGTACCCCCGGACCCAGCCCTCTTGCCGGCAAGGTAGTATCTCTGGACGTTACCCCCGGCACAGCCGTGAAGGAAGGTGACCAAATCATGACCCTTGAGGCCATGAAGATGAACACCGTTATCTACGCTCCCGCCGCCGGCACCGTTACCTCTTTTGCCGTAGCTCCCGGCGACACCGTTGCTGAGAACCAGCCCCTGGCTTACCTCGGTTAAGACCCTATATGGGGTTATCGGCCCTGCATGCCCCCTGAAACGGCATGACAGGTGAATAACGAATAAAACTTACATATAGCTGATATGCAACTTTTAGAATCCCTCATGGATTTCTTGAGTGGCGTGGGTCTGCTCCAGATGACCTGGCAGATGTACGTCATGTGGGGTGTTGTGGCCATCATGCTGTATCTGGGTGTAGTAAAGCAGTTTGAACCGCTGCTGATGGTGCCGATTGCCTTCGGTGCCCTCATTGCCAACATCCCCGATAACGGCATGGTCATTACCCAAGCCCAGATGCAGGTGGCTTCCATTGACCCCGAGAGCGGCAAGTTCCTTGACCCGAACGATCCGAATCTCACGGAGGAGCAGCGAGCCAAAACCATCATGAATGACGTGGGTTTCCTGCGCCTGCAGCTCATCCGCCACAAGCATGTGGATGATGCCGTGGTGCTGGAGCGCGCCCTCAAGCGCGGTGAATACACCGCCGAGGAAATCGCCGCCCTCACCGATGAAGCCAAGGCTCTCATCCTCGTAACGCCTGATATGGCCAAGGCAGAGCGTGACAAGCTCACAGCAGAGCAGCAGCTTGAGTACTTCAAGCTTGCCGCTGCCAAGAAGGTACCCGCCGTCTATGAGCAAGTGTATGACCCCGAGACCGGCAAAGCCCGCAAAGGTCGCTTGTCCGTTACCGGCCAAGAGGTTGAGGAGGTACTTGTCAAGAAGCCCGAAGGCGGTCTGTTCGACTGGATTGGCCTGGGCATCAAGTGCGAGCTCTTCCCCCCGCTCATTTTCTTGGGCGTAGGTGCTCTTACCGACTTCGGCCCGCTGTTGGCATCGCCCAAAGCCTTGTTGCTGGGTGCCGCCGCACAGGGTGGTGTAGCATTCACCTTCCTTTGCGCTGTATGCTTGGGCTTTACGCCTGAGCAGGCAAGTGCCATCGGTATTATCGGCGGTGCAGACGGTCCCACCTCCATCTTCCTTGCCAGTAGCTTGGCACCGGAGCTGTTGGGTGCTATTGCCGTTGCTGCCTATACCTACATGGCCTTGGTGCCGCTGATTCAGCCTCCGTTTATGCGCCTGTGCACCACAGAGGCCCAGCGCAAGATTAAGATGAAGAGTCTGCGTCAGGTTTCCAAGGGCGAGAAGCTGTTCTTCTGCTTCACGGTAACGATTCTGACCATCCTGCTCTGCCCGGATGCCGCCCCGCTGTTGGGCATGCTCATGCTGGGTAACTTCCTGCGCGAGTGTAAGGTAACGGAGCGTTTGGTAAACTGCGCTCAGAACGAGCTCATGAACATCGTGACCATCCTCTTGGGTGTATCCGTGGGTCTCACCATGCAGGGTGAGCGCTTCCTGATGCCTGAGACACTGCTCATCATCTGCTTGGGTGTTGTGGCTTTCGCCGTGGCTACCTGCTGCGGTCTCCTCTTCGCCCAGTTGATGAACCTCGTTCCCGGCTGGAGCAAGACTCCCATCAACCCGCTCATCGGCTCCGCCGGTGTATCTGCCGTACCCATGGCCGCCCGTGTATCCCACAATGAGGGCCAGAAAGCCGACCGCTCCAACTTCCTGCTCATGCATGCCATGGGCCCGAACGTGGCCGGTGTTATCGGTACCGCCGT
>JAFYUT010000068.1 GCA_017549485.1 Akkermansia sp. | reverse complement strand
GCTGGTGCTGGACCATTGCTCTGCCAATGAGGGGGCGTGGTACCACTTGGGCACAACATGGGCCATGGTGGTGGCGTTGGCCTTACCCATTGGCTGCGGTATCTACAGCTTTGCAACGGAGCGCAAGGTGGAGATGCTGACGGTGTTCGGTTTGTTGGGTACGATTCTGACCGGTGTAGTGACGGTATATGCCAATACCGGAGATGGTGCTGCCATACGCCCCGATACCCCGTGGTGGTATGCCGCTAAAGAGGGGCTGATTGCCATGCTGCTGGCCGGTGCCATGCTGGTGAATACCCGCAAAGAGGGCTCTATGCTGCGCGCTTTTGTGTACTCCGACGCTGTGTTTGATGTGCCTGCCATTGAGAAAGCCGTGGCAGAGAATGCGGCCCAAGCGCAGTACGACCGCACGCTTGACCGCGCTGCGTATATGACGGCGGCGTCTCTGATGTTCTCGGCCTTGGCCAATTTTGCACTGGCTCTTTACTTTTTGTTGCCCGTGCCGGATGCCCCGGCTGCGCAGCAGGCGGAGTTGTATAATTATGCTGTAAGCAAAATGACGTGGATGGGGCTGCTTATCATCGGTGTGCCTTTGTTGGCTACGCTGATGCTGGTGATGCGCTACCTGAGCCGTCAATTAGCTGCCGTAAGCGGCCTGCCCGATGACCGCATCTTCTTGGGGAAATGAAGGACATTGACAGGTTACAAGTTACGACGGACAAGTTATAGATATAGGCGAGCGATGCTCGCGAGGATTTGGGCCGCAGTCTTGCAGACCGCGGCTTTTTTTGCATGGTAATCATAACTTTTCTTCTGTCCATTCCCCTAGCTTGTCCATCGTCCGCCACGGCGTAGCCACGTAGTGGCGTAGACGGGTACTCTGTACCTCGTCAAGGTAAATATTTTTTCATTCTGAGGGTTTTATCCGAAAAAAGGCTTGCCAAGGGGCAATAAAATCAGTAAAATGGCGCACCGCGAATTCGCCCGGTGGTGTACAGGCACCCCGATAGTCACCGGTGTAGGGGTCTTGAGAAAACGTGGCAACATTAACCAAAACTATTAACAATGAGTATTTCTGAATTGGAGGCTTTGATCGATTCCAAGCTTCCTACCATTCGTAAAGGTGATATCGTGAACGGTACGATTCTCGAGATTCGCCCGCAGGTCCTCCTCGTGGACATTGGCTATAAGTCTGAAGGTGTCATTTCCATCTCCGAGTTTGAGGATGAAGAGATTGAGGTTGGCGACCAGATTGAGGTTCTTCTTGAGAGCCTTGAAAACGACGAGGGTCTCGTCGTCCTTTCCAAAGAGAAGGCTGCCCACAAGCAGAACTGGGACAAGATTGTTGCCGTATACAAGGACGGTGGTCTTGTCAAGGGTAAGGTTAAGAGCGTGGTCAAGGGTGGCCTGATGGTCAACGTTGGCGTAGAGGCTTTCTTGCCCGGTTCTCAGGTGGACATCATCCCCCCGAAGGACCTCAACGAGTTCGTTGGTAAGGTCTATGAGTTCAAGATTGTTAAGGTGAATGACGAGCGCAAGAACATCGTTCTTTCTCGCCGCGAGGTGATTGAGGCCGAGCGCAGCGAGCAGCGTCAGCGCTTCTTGGAGACCGTGAAGGTGGGCGACCGCGTGACCGGTACCGTCAAGAACATCACCGACTTCGGTGCTTTCGTAGACCTGTCCGGCATGGACGGCCTGCTGCACATCACCGATATGAGCTGGGGCCGTGTGAACCACCCCTCCGAGATTCTGCACATCGGTCAGGATCTGGACGTGCTCATCCTCGAGGTGGATCGCGACAAGGAGCGCGTATCTCTGGGTCTCAAGCAGCTGTCCGACAACCCCTGGGCAGACATCGAGGCCAAGTACCCCATCAACTCCCGTGTCAAGGGCCGCGTAACCAAGCTTCTGGCTTATGGTGCATTCGTAGAGCTCGAGAAGGGTGTAGAGGGTCTTGTACACGTGTCCGAGCTTTCTTGGACCAAGCGCATCACTCGCCCCTCCGATGTCCTTTCTCTGGACCAGGAGATCGAGGCCGTTGTGCTTAACATCTCCGTTGAGGAGCAGAAGATTTCCCTCGGCGTTCGTCAGCTCGACGAGAATCCCTGGGAGGCTATCGAGGCTCGTTTCCCCGTTGGCACCATCATCTCCGGTGCTGTACGCAACCTCACTCCCTACGGCGCCTTCGTGGCTCTGGAGGAGGGTATCGACGGCATGATCCACGTGTCCGACATGAGCTGGACCCGCAAGATCAACCACCCGTCCGAGGTGCTCAAGAAGGGCGACGTTGTAGAGGCTCGCGTGCTCAACATCGACAAGGAGAACCAGCGTGTATCTCTCGGCATCAAGCAGCTTGAGAGCGATCCCTGGGAGAGCATCGACAACCGCTTCAAGGTGGGCGATCTCGTATCCGGTCAGGTTGCCAAGATTGCTTCCTTCGGTGCCTTCGTCAACTTGGATGGCGATATCGACGGCCTCATCCACATCTCCCAGCTTTCCGAGGAGCACGTGGAGCGCGTCAAGGACGTCATCAAGGTGGGCGATTCCATCAAGGCTCGCGTCATCAAGGTAGACAAGGTAGAGCGCCGCATCGGTCTTTCCATCAAGGCTGTCAACTACGATCCCGAGCAGCTTCGTCGCGAGACGGCCGCCTTCGAGACCGTACGCGCCGGCGACATGGTGGGCTTGGAGCAGGCCTTCAACCTGGCAGCCGCCGCTGCCGAGGAGTGGAGCCCCTCCGACCAGAAGTAAGCCCTATTGCTTACCCTGAAAACATTTCCGCGCTTGCAAGCCCCGCTTGCAAGCGCGAAATGTTTTTTATACTGCCGAAGGCAATATCATTGAGCATTTTGCTCAATATCCCTCAGCCGTCAGGCTGAATATCACTTGCCCGTAGGGCAAATATCACTATGGGAAAGAGGCTTTGCAGATGGCAAAGCCGTGATATTTTCTGCTGTGCAGAAAGAGATATTCGCGCGGTGCGCGAGTGAAATTGCGGCTTTCGCCGCAGTGATATTGCCCGCGTAGCGGGCAGTGATTGGATTTATACTGCCGAGCGAAAAGCACGGCAATATCAATGAGCCGCAAAGCTCAATATCACTCAGCTGCAGGCTGAATATCACTTGCCTGAAAGGCAAATATCACAATAGAATACCCTTTTCCGGAGTTAAGAGGTGATATTTTCAGCTGCGCAGAAAGTGATATTCGCAGGAGCGAGTGAAATTGCGGCTATCGCCGCAGTGATATTGCACTGACGTGCAGTGGCGTGTTTATAACTGCCGAGCGAGAAGCACGGCAATATCAATGAGCCGCAAAGCTCAATATCACTCAGCTGCAAGCTGAATATCACTTGCCCGTAGGGCAAATATCACAATAGAATAGCCTTTTCCGGAGTTAAGAGGTGATATTTTCAGCTGCGCAGAAAGTGATATTCGCAGGAGTAAGTGAAATTGCACTGCCACTCAGTGATTAGTTGATAATTCCCAAGCGTTGTTTTACTTTCACTATAGAGGATATTAGCATGCGGCGGATGCTGCCGGCGTTTTGCTTGAGTTGAAGAACGTCGTCTTTTAAATCTGGGCAAATCTCAGCAACTAAATTAAGCCAATATTCTGTTTCATTGCATTCTTTTAGGGCAATACCCAGCTTATGAATGAAATCTTCGGGGCTTTCTGCATAGGTTGATTCATGTATATTGGCTCCGATGGAGGTTCCGGACCGAGCCAATTGATTTTTCAAAAAAGCCTTGCATTCTACTCGTTCATAAAACTGAATGAGCTTGATTGCAAAATCCATAGACGCTTGTTGAAGTTTTCCGTTTGTCCCCATATAGATTATTATAACACTTAGCCTGTGTGAGTCTAGTTTTTTATTGTTTGACCGCTGAAAAATATATGTTGTTGCCGAGAGAAGCGCGGCAATATCATTGAACCTTTGTTCAATATCCCTCAGCCGTCAGGCTGAATATCACTTGCCCGTAGGGCAAATATCACTATGGAAAAGAGGCTTTGCAGATGGCAAAGCCGTGATATTTTCTGCTGTGCAGAAAGTGATATTCGCGCGGTGCGCGAGTGAAATTGCGGCGTTCACCGCAGAGATATTGCCCGCGTGGCGGGCAGTGATTGGCACAACAATAATCCGCTTGATTCTTTTGCTGGGCTATGTTAAAATACACCCGCGCGCATGTCCGACCTCTGCAAACAGACCATTTTCGGTATTCCTTTTGTAGCCTCCGATTTGGGGGAGGCCGGGGCGTATTTTGCCGGGTTGGCCAAGAGCACGGGCGAGCCACAACTGGTAGCCCATGCCGATGTGCATGTGCTGACCCGTATATTGCATGAGAACGATTACGGGGTAGGGGTGCAGACGTTTGATTACATTTGCCCGGATGGTATGCCCATTGTGTGGCTGATGCGCCACCGCAAAAAAGCAGCGGCGAACCGTTTGTACGGGCCGGATATGATGGAGCAGATGTGGAGCATCAGCAAGGCTGAGGGCCTGCGCCACTTTTTGCTGGGCGGTACAGAGGAGGCTATCTCTCTGCTGCAAGAAAAGCTGGGGGCTCGTTATGCCGGTGCGCAGGTGGTGGGGCATTATTGCCCGCCCATGGGCGAGTGGCCGGAGGGGACGAATGAGGAGATTGTGCGCTGTATACGAGAAAGTGGTGCTAACTGTGTGTGGGTGGGCTTGGGCTGCCCCAAGCAAGAGCGCTGGCTTTATACCCACCGTGCGCAGTTGCCGCCTGCCGTTTATTTCGGGGTAGGGGCTGCCTTTAATTTTCATGCCGGTTTGGTGAAACAAGCGCCGGCTTGGGTGCGTGCACATGGGTTGGAGTGGTTTTACCGCTTATGCAAAGAACCCCGCCGCCTTTTTAAACGCTATTTGGTGCACAATACGCGCTTTTTGTGGTATTGCCTTACCCGTAAAATCTGAGGAAAATACAGGGGCTCTATTTGATTTTTCTTGACTTAACAGGCGTTAAGGGGTAGGCTATCCCCCGTCAGAACAGACAACTTTTTAAAATTATGTCTCGCAAACCCATTATTGCTGCTAACTGGAAGATGAACATGGGCCCGGCTGAAGCCAAGGCTTTCCTGGCCGCGTTCAAGGATGAGAACACCTGCGACATCGCTGTAGATAAGGTAATCGTGCCTCCCTTTGTGACGATTCCTGCCGTGATGGAGGTGCTTAATGGTTGCAAGTGCATCGGCGTAGGCGCTCAGGACGTGAGCGACCGCGACAACGGTGCCTTCACCGGTGAAATCTCCACCGCCATGCTCAATGAGCTGGGCTGCACCTATGTGGTGCTGGGCCACAGCGAGCGCCGCCAGTACCATGGTGAGACCAACGCTTACATCAACAAGAAGATTAAGAAGGCTCTTGCCGCCGGTATTTGCCCCATTTACTGCATCGGTGAGACGCTGGAGCAGCGCCAGGGCGGCCAGCTTGAGGCTATCCTCAAGTCTCAGGTGGTAGAGGGCCTTGAGGGCCTTACCGCTGAGGAAGTTGCCGGTCTTGTCATTGCTTACGAACCCGTATGGGCCATCGGCACCGGCGTTACCGCCTCTGCTGAGGACGCTCAGAGCGCCCACGCTTTCATTCGTGGCGTGATTGCCGACACCTTCGGTGCCGAGGCTGCTGATAAGGTACGCTTGCAGTACGGTGGTTCTGTGAAGCCCGAGAATGCCGCTGAGCTCATGGGCCAGCCCGACATTGATGGTGCTCTTGTAGGTGGTGCTGCTCTTAAGGCTGCCTCCTTCGCCGCTATCATCAAGGCTTCCGTATAAGCTATCATTCTATCATATTTCCGATACACCGAGCGCGTACCTCAGGGTACGCGCTCTTATTTGCATTGACAGGTTACAAGTTACCCGTCTACGCCACTACGTGGCTACGCCGAGGCAGGCGATGGACAAGTTGAGAAGTGAGGCGAGCTGCGCTCGCGAGGGTAAGCAATGCCATGCATAGGTTGCCGCCGGGATAATGGCAATATGTTTATGCAGGGGCTTTGATTCTTGTTGTATGCAGAATATGATATCCGGCGTAGTGGGTGATAGGATTCAGGCCTTATCATACGGCGCGCATATAACACCGAGCCGTTACCCCACAAAAAACGCAGTCTGAAAAGACAGCGAGCCAAATCCACGCGAGCTCAGCTCGCCTAACTTCTCAACTTGTCCATCGTAACTTGTAATCTGTAAATGGTATTCAAATTTGTCTGTGGCGAAAATAACGCTTGCGCGGGGTAGGGGTGGCGTGGTAATATAGCAGCGTTATGAAGAAAAATCTGCAGCTTTTGTGGTGCATGGCAGCCGTGTTACCGCTGACCATGTGTCAGTCCGGCAATGAACTGATACCGGCGGGTACGTTGACGGCCAGCGAACCCGAGGCGGATGCCCTTTTGAGTGCCGCCCGTAACCATGTGGCGCAAAACAAGCTTTCTGCTGCAGAGAGCGCATTGGAGCGCATCATCAAACGCTATGACAACGCCCCTTGCGTGCCCGAGGCCCGATTCTTGCTGGCCGAGGTGTATGAAAAACAGGGAGTACCCCGTGATGCTTTTGATGAGTATGATAAAATCATTACCCGTTACCAGAGCAGTAACTTGTATAACAAATCGCTGGATCGCCAGTTGTCTTTGGCCATGTCGGCAGCAGAGGGCTCGTTGAAGGTGCCTGTGTTCGGCATGTGGGAGTCCACGTTGGATTCTTCTACCGTAGAAGAATGGTTGGGTAAGGTGATACTCAATGCCCCGTACAATGATATGGCGGCCACGGCTACCTCCATACTCGGTAAGTTCTTGGTCAAGCAAGAGAAGTTTGAAGAGGCCGCCATGGTATACAACAAACTGGTAGAGGATTACCCCAACAGCCGCTATGCCCCCGAGGCTCAGTTGATGGTGGCACAATTGTGGGCTACCAGCCGCACCCGCGGTGACCAAAACTTGGTGAACTTGCGCCGCGCACAAGAGGCCTACGAGGAGTTCTCCCTGCGTTTCCCCGGCCATGCAGATGCCGGCAAGGCGCTTTCCGAGGCATCTAACATGCGCCGTTTGCTGGTGCGACAAGAGCTTGAGGTGGGGCGTTATTATTTGGAGCGCTCCCGCGAGTATACCTCGGCCATTTTCTGTTTTGAAAACGTGATTCGTCAGAAAAACAATAACCCCGAGGCGGCTAAGGAGGCAGAGACTCTGTTGGCCCGTGCCCGCTCTTTGCAAGCTGTTCAAAACGCTAATCTCAAAAAATCATGAAGCGCGTATTCTCTCTCTTGGCATGTGCCTTGCCCCTGCTGACGGCCTCTTGCGGCTATCAGTTGGGCGGGTTGGTGAATGGTAAGATGGAAGGCATGAAGACTTTCGACATCACCATGTTTGAGAACCAAACCACGTACCCGCATGTAGCCATGCAAATGACGACTGCATTGGCCGATGCCATGCAGAGCGATGGTACCTTTAAGATGGATTCTGCCTCCCGCTGCGATTTCACCGTGTCGGGTAAGGTGAAGAGTGTGCAGGCCTCCAGCTTGACCACCAACCCTGATGATACCTACCTCAGCCTTGAAATCGGGTTGGAGGTGCTGGTGGATTACACCATCACGAATCGCAAGACCGGCCTTACCATCAAGTCCGGTACGGTAAGAGGCAAGGGCAGCTACTTTAATACTGAGGGCAACGTGCAGTCCGCCCGCGAGGCGGCGTTGTCATACGCCACCCGCATGGCTGCCCTCGTGTTGGTGGATGAGCTGACCCTGCCATGATTGAGTACCCTGTCAGCTTTGTCGGCTTGCCCATCGGCAACCGAGAGGATATCACCCGCCGTGCCCTGCAAGTGCTGGAGGGGGTGGACTGCATTTGCTGTGAGGATACCCGCAACACCGGTATGTTGCTCAGCCACTATGGTATCAAAAAGCCCTTGCTGAGCCTGCATGAGCACAATGAAAGCGCCCGCGCCCCGGAGGTAGCAAGCCGTGCGTTGGCCGGTGAGCGCTTTGCCGTGGTGACAGATGCCGGCATGCCCGGCGTGTCTGACCCCGGCTACCGCCTTATCCAAGAGCTCAAAGCGCGTGAGGTAGCATTTACCGTATTGCCCGGTCCCTCTGCCGTGGTGACGGCGTTGGTGGGCTCCGGTCTGCCTTGTGATGCGTTCTTCTTCGGTGGTTTTCTCCCGGTGAAATCCGGTAAAAAAGGGCAGGTATTGCAGGCGGCTTTGGCGGCATCCCATACCAGTATTTTTTACGAATCCCCGTTCCGTATTGTTAAAACGGTAAAGGCCTTGGCCGAGCTAGACCCTGCCGCCCCCATTTGCGTGGCGCGTGAGCTTACCAAGGTGTTTGAAACATACCACCGCGGCTCTGCTGCCGAGCTGGCTGCCGCATTTGAAAAGCATCCCCCCAAGGGAGAAATGGTGCTGCTCATAGGCGGTGTAAATGCGCCGAGAAGCACTTCTGCCGATTCGGTATGATCATCTAATAAGTCAGAAATTCGCTTTGACTGTTGGAGTGGAGTGTGCTAGAGTACGTTCCATGGGGAAGTTTTGCCATTTATGGTTACGGGCACGGCTGGCATGGGTAACGGTGGTTTCCATGGTGCTTGCCGGGTGTTCTCAGCCCTTGCTGCCGTCGGCGTATGTATCGGCGGCCGAGCGTAAAGACATGCCCGATGCGCAGTTGCTTGCGAATCTTCAGCAAGATTGGGAGCTGTTGAAGAACCGTAATTTGCCGGAGGCTCAACGCAATGAAATCATAGCACGTTATAACCACAACGTGTATTTGCTGATGCGCCGTTATAGGTGCGACATCAAGAAAGCTTTTGCTCAAAATGACCGCTCATACATGCCGCAAGGGGTGTTTTTTTATCAGGACGGTATAGACCCCCAAACCCCACTGCGCGAGATTTATGAAGATATTGTGCCGGCAAGCGATGTCAATATAGAATCCTTAAAAGACCACTTTACCCTGCCCGGGTTGGGGGTGCCCATGGTAGGGGTTATCCCTGCCGATAAGGTCAATAAAGTGGGCAATCAGCACGCCATTGCCACGCGCGGTACCGTTCAGGCGCTTACTGTGTTGGTAGAGTTCCCCAAAAGCGGCAGAAACCGAGTTGTGGTGCATTTGATACCCCGCAACCGCATAGAGGACTTTAAGGTGGGCGGCGTCAAGTATCCTTTGGCGGCCGATATATCGGCCTCTATCGAGGTGTACTGGAACCTCACCCGCGTGAAAGAAGACCGCATGCTCGGCATGTTGCGCCCGCAAGAGCTGCGCAATACCCAAGGCCTTTCTTGTATGGATGCTCATAACCCTAAAAAGATACCCGTCATTTTAACGCACGGGTTGATGAGCAGTGCCGGTACCTTTGATAATTTGGTAAACCGTCTTTTGGCGGACCCTACCATACGCAAGCATTATCAGTTCTGGTATTACAACTACCCCACCGGGGTGGCGTGGACGGTATCGGCGGGCCATTATCGTGAGGCTTTGCAGAAAGTGCGCCGCGAGGTGGACCCCACCCTCACCAACAAAAATTGGGATAAAATGGTGGTGGTGGGCCACTCCATGGGTGGGCTTATCACGCATTACAGCCAGTGTACCGAACCGTGGAAAATGCTGCGGGGGCAGAACATAGGCAAGCTTAAGATGGATGATTATATGGATGCCCGCTATATTGATGAGCGGCTCCCCTTTGCCAAAAAACACAGTAATCTGCAAAAGGATTATTACTTCCGCCCCGTAGAGGCCGCCCGTGTTATCTACCTGGCCACGCCGCACCAAGGGGCCCCCATGGCGCAGTACAGTATCACCGGCTGGCTTATGGGGCTTATAGAGCTGCCTCAAAACGTGGTAGAAGAGGTAATTAATGTGGCCACGTTGCAGCAGGATATGCTCCTGCTGGAGCCCTCCCGCCTGACGGATTGGTTCACCAGCGGCAACCAGCTCTCCCCGAGCGGCTATTCCATCAAAGGCCTTCAAGGGCTTGCCGTGCGCAAGGTTCCCACTCACTCCGTCATTGGTGACCGCGGTAACAACGACACGCCTGATAGCTCTGACGGCGTGGTCCCCTACTGGTCCAGCCATATCTCATGGGGCTCAGAAAAAATTGTGCCTGCCGACCACTCCGTGCAAGATGCTCCCGAAACCGCTGAAGAGGTGAAACGCATCTTGCTGGAGCACCTCAAGAAGTAACGCGACCTCTGCCCGGAGACGGGTTATAAGTTGGCAGAGCCTACCACTTTTACCTTTTTACCGCGTGCGAGGATGCGTAGCTCGGTATCATCGGTAATCAGAATCATGTTGCGGTGGGCGGCGGCAACGCGCAGCAATACGGTGTCTGCAATGGTATCTTCTCCGCGAATGGCGGAGTCTTGAATAATGAGCCTATTGTTGAGGAGTTGTTGCAATTTCTCAATACCGCGCATGCCTCGGCGGGCGGCTTCTGATTTCTCGGGGTTTTTGCTCAGTCCCTTGAGTTCGCCCACCACGATGGATTCTATAAGAATGCTCCAGTTTTGTTTGGGGGCAGAGCGTGCCATGCGAATGAGGGTTGCCAAGGCTGCTTCATTCATTAAGATATTAGTATCGGGCAGCAAGATGCTGTGAGAGCTTGGCGGTGGGGTAGGGGCCTGTTTGACGGGGCGGGGGGTATGTATTTTTTTGCCACGCTTGCCTTTTTTTCTGCGCTTGAGAAAAACCAGCACCAGCAGAGCTAAGATGCCTGCGCCGAGCCATGCCCCGTAACGGTGCATAAAGTTCAGGTACACGGCTATGGCCCGCTTAACCTCTGCCGATGCCGTGAGATATTGGTAGAGTACGTATGCCCCGGCACACAAGAATGCCGGCAGTGTTAATTTGCGTAACAGTTTCATGCCGGGAGAGGTGGCCTTTATGCTTGTTTAAGTATGGCGGTTTCCCACAGGTCCGGGCGGTGGAAATCCGGTTGTGTATCACAGGGCAGGGCCGTGGTGAGGAAAACCTGCTCGGGCGAGTTAAGAATGGCACAGGCGGTAAGCTTACAGTCGGCAAGGTTTATGCCTACCTCTTGCAGGGAGGCGGTGGGAATGAGGGCACTGCATTGCCAGCCCTCTGCCGTGGATTCTCCCTTGGCCTGTACTGCGGGGCGCCACTCTTCATAGCCTGCGGCCACTACGCGCGGTGCAGAGAAGACCGCTGCCCACCACGCGCCGTTGGGGGAGAGGTTGAACTCCATATAGCGCTCCCCACTGGGGGTGGTGATAAAGAACTCCGCAGCATCGTATTTCCACAGCTCGGCTTGGAAATGGCCACTCACGCTTTCCGGGTGCACCAAGGCGGCTGCGGCCCGGCGGGCACAGAACAGCAACCCCTCTGCCGTGCGGCAGAAGCTGTATTCATACGGTGGGGTAATCGCCTGTTTGTACCATTCATGGGTTATCTGTTGCCATTGCTGACCTTGGGTGGATATGATGCTTTGCATGCCCTTTATGTTAGCATGTTGTGCGTAATTTTCAAGATTCTTTTATAGAAGAAGCGTAAATGAAATAAAAAATGCCGATATAGAGCAAAAATAGAACAAAATGTGTCAAAAATCAAAAAAAGGCTTGCAAAAGTCATTAAGAACGTGTATCTTTGCCCCGCGCGAGTTAATCAAAATCGACCGTTGGTCCTCCATTTCCACGGAAGCTTAGCTCGCATGGGGGGAAACCCGGTCACCTATATATACCATGATAGACGAACAGAACAACGAGCAGGAGGTCATCCAGTTGGCCCATTTCGAGATTCCGAACACTCTCAAGCGCATTGAGGACCCGGAGGATCCGAACCACGTAACCTTTATCGCCGAGCCTATTGAGACCGGTTTCGGCCACACATTGGGTAACTCCTTGCGCCGCGTGCTTCTCAGCTCCCTTGAGGGTGCTGCTATCACCAGCGTGCGTATCGCCGGTGCTCAGCACGAGTTCACCTCTCTGCCCGGTGTGGTAGAGGACGTGACGGAGATTATCCTCAACCTCAAGAAAATCAAGTTTGCCCACCACGGCAAAGAACCCCGCACTCTTTCCCTCCGCGTTACCAAGCAGGGTGTTGTGACTGCCGGTGATATCCAGGAAGACCACATCTACTCCGTTGTTAATAAGGACCAGGTTATCTGCCACCTTGACCAGAGCACCATCTTTGACTGCGATTTCGAGGT
>JAFYUT010000067.1 GCA_017549485.1 Akkermansia sp. | reverse complement strand
GGCCTACGGCGAGCTAAGCTTCATCGGCGATGTAGTACGCAACAATCCCACGGCCGACCTCGGCGGCCTCCGCAGCCACGGTACCAACCCCGGCCGCGCCGGCATGAACCTGAGCGTAGGCGCCACCCACCGCATCAACGATGACTGGAGCATCAACGCCACCTACAACCTCGAGCTGATGCAGAATATCACCTCCCACGGCTTGAATGTAGGTGCCACGTACAGTTTCTGAGCGAAAAAATAGAATCAAAACAGCCGCAGAGCCTATCTCTGCGGCTGTTTTCTGATTTTTTTGTTAATAATGCGAATTAACATGAAATTGAAGCTTGACGGAGCAAAATAGGAGTGATAGATTAAGAAGTGCAACATGAAACTTTTTGTACAAAAGCTTACAGCCGCAGCAATGATGCTGGGAGGAGTAGCATGCGCATCTGAACATGGGCATGCGGGTTTGACAAGTGATGCACCCATTATTTGGAATGTGCCAATTTGGCCGGGTTACACATTACCTGTTTCCAACTCAATGATTATGTTTGCCATAGCCATTTTGGTTATTACTCTGCTTTTGAGACTGGCCTCTCGCAAAATGGAGCGTATTCCCGGCAAACTTCAAAACTTTGTGGAATGGGTCTTTGAACTTTTGTACAACTTTGTAGAAGGGCTCACGGGCAAGAAACTTGCCAAAAAATATTTTTGGTATTTCGCAACGGTTTTCCTGTTTATCTTGGTCAGTAACTACTTAGGCTTGCTGCCGGGTGTAGGCTCCATCACCTACGAGGGACAGCCCTTATTCCGTGGAGCCAATGCCGATTTCAACGTTACTATCTTCTTAGGTTTTTCATACGCCATTCTTTGGTTCATTTGGGTGATGAAAGACCAAGGGCCGTGGCACTTCCTGACTCACACATTCGGGCCCAAGGGTGGGCTTACGGGGTTCCTTAAATATGCCCTTTTACCTATCTTCTTCTTTGTAGGACTCATTGAAATTCTCTCCATCTGCGTGCGCCCGGTTGCATTGGCAGCACGTTTGTTCGGTAACATTTTTGCAGGTGAATCCATCCTCGAACAGATGGGCGCCATCGGCTGGTTTGCCATGCTGCCTTTCATGTTCTTGGAAATAATCGTAGGTTTCGTGCAGGCATTGGTATTCCTGATGCTTACGGCCATCTTCCTCAAGACCCAGTTGGGTGGCGATGAGGATGAGGAAGGCGAAGCCGCCCACTGATAATCACCCACCGCAAATCCCCCTTCCCGCCGCGCCGAATCATGCAGTAAAGACGTGACGACCGGCAGAAGACATTAACAACAAACACAATCATTACAACAATGGACATTACAACAAT
Organism: Akkermansia sp.; assembly: GCA_017549485.1. Taxonomy (GTDB): domain Bacteria; phylum Verrucomicrobiota; class Verrucomicrobiia; order Verrucomicrobiales; family Akkermansiaceae; genus Akkermansia. Next base: position 19,871 of record JAFYUT010000067.1, on the reverse strand, counting down.
CGCAGACGCCGCAGCTTCCGTAGACCTGACCGCACTCAAGGCCGGTCTTGCCGTGCTCGGTGCCGGTATCGGCATCGGTTGCATCGGTATGAAAGCCGCTGAATCCACCGGCCGTAACCCCGCCTCTTTCGGTAAGGTTCTGACCATCTCCATTCTTCTTGCCGCTCTTATCGAAGGTGTGGCATTCGTAGCAATCTTCATGTAAGATTTCAGCGGGCTGCGCCGCCGGAGAACGGCGCAGCCCTTTACCAAACACACATTCTCCCGTTCCCTTTCAACACACAACAGATATTATGTACAATCCGGTACTGGCAAATAAATTAGCGGAGCTGGCAGACAAGTTCGGTCTGCATACCGACGTATTCATTGCGCACACCATTGCGTTCACCATTTTGGTGATTGTGGTGGTCAAGTTCGGGCTTAAGCCCATCATGCAGCAGCTGGAGGAGCGCCGCACCCGCATTGAGGAAGGCGAGGCCATGCACGCCCGCAGTGAAAAAGAATTGGCAGAGGTAAAAGCCACCGGTGAAAAGATTTTAGCAGATGCCCATGCCACCGGCAAGGAGCAGATTGAGCACGCCCGTGAAACAGCGGCCAAACTGCAAGCAGAACTCAGCGACAAAGCAGCTGCCGAGGCTCGCACCATCATTGAAAACGCCAAGCAACAGGCAGAAATGGACACCCAGCGCGAGAAAGAGGCGCTCAAGGGTGAGTTCGCACGCTTGGTGGCACAAGCTACAGCTCAAGTAACCGGCAAAGTGCTCAGCGAGGCTGACCACCGCGCCATTAATGCAGAGGCTATCAAACAACTGTAACACCGCCGCAGGTTCACAACCTCTCACCGTTATATGAAAATCACCAAGGAAGCTCAGGCACAGGCGCGCCGCCTTATGAGACTCTGCATCGGCCCCGATGGACTGCTGCAAGAGGACACCGTGCGCCACGTGGCTGCCACCATCGAAAAAGAGAAGCCTCGCAATTACTTGGGAATTCTCAGTGCTCTGACAGAGCTGGTTCGTTTGGAAGTAGCCCGACACACGGCCACCATCACCAGCGCCCTGCCCCTGACAGATGCCGAAAAGGCTGAAATTCAAGCCAAATTGAATGCACGCACACCCGGCTTGAACTATATCTGGCAGGTAGAGCCCGCGCTGATCGGCGGCGTCATTGTAAAAGTAGGCGATGACGTAACGGATATCTCCATTCGCTCCCGCATTGAGCGACTCTCTAAAATCTCGATTTAATTCAACATCTCTCCATCAACCATTTTCAAAATCACACCATCCGGCATATGAGTAACATCGTACAAGAACTCGAAGCACAAATCAGAAACGCCTCCACCGCTGCCGTCAGTGAAAATGTAGGCACTATCAAAGCCATCGGCGACGGCGTCGCTCGCATTGAAGGCCTCAGCAACGCCATGCTCAATGAAATGATTGAGTTCCCCGGCGGTGTCATGGGCTTGGCCATGAACCTGGAAGAACACGAGGTAGGCGCCGTGCTTATCGGCAATGGCAACGGCCTGAAAGAGGGCGATACCTGTAAGACAACAGGCCGCTTGTTGCAGGTACCCGTTGGCCCGGGCCTGTTGGGGCGCGTGGTAGACACGCTGGGTAACCCGCTGGATGGCAAGGGCCCGATTACAGCTGCTGCCTATTACCCGGTAGAAAAGATTGCCTCGGGCATTATTTCCCGTCAGGGTGTGAACCAGCCCGTACAGACCGGCATTCTGCCCATTGATGCCATGATTCCTATCGGCCGTGGTCAGCGTGAGCTTATCATCGGCGACCGCTCTACCGGCAAGACGGCCATTGCTACCGACACCATGATTTCTCAGGCTCGCCAGAACAAGCTGGCCGAGGAGGGCAAGCTGCCGGGCCACCGCCCGCTGTACAGCATTTACGTGGCTATCGGCCAGAAGCGCGCTACCATCTCCCGCTTGGTTGCCAAGCTTGAAGAAAGTGGCGCCATGCCCTACAGCATCATTGTAGTAGCATCTGCCTCCGACAGCGCAGCCATGCAGTACCTTGCTCCCTATGCCGGTTGCGCCATGGGTGAGTACTTCATGGATCAAGGCCAAGATGCCCTTATTGTGTACGATGACCTCTCCAAGCACGCCGTTGCCTACCGCCAGGTATCCCTGATTCTGCGCCGCCCCTCCGGCCGTGAAGCCTACCCCGGCGACGTATTCTACCTGCACAGCCGCTTGCTGGAGCGCGCCGCCCGCATCAACGCCGAGGGTGGCCGTAAGGGTGGTTCTCTTACAGCCCTGCCCATCATTGAGACGCAGGCCGGTGACGTATCCGCTTACATTCCCACCAACGTGATTTCCATCACCGATGGTCAGATTTTCTTGGACACCGACCTCTTCTACCAAGGTGTACGCCCCGCTATTAACGTGGGTATCTCCGTGAGCCGAGTAGGTTCCTCCGCCCAGACCAAGATTGTGAAGAAGCTGGCAGGCTCTGTTAAGCTGGATCTTGCCCAGTTCGAAGAATTGCAGGCTTTCGCTCAGTTCGGCTCCGACTTGGATGCCAACACAAAGGCCAAGCTTGAGCGTGGTCGCCGCATCGTGGAGCTCTTCAAGCAAGGTCAGTACGATCCCAAGAGCCTGAGCATTGAAGTAATTGACCTCTACGCCATCCAGAAGGGTTACCTTGATGATGTACCCGTTGATAAGGTGCAGAAGGTAGTGCGCGAGATGGAAGAAGATGCCCGCACCACTCAGCCGGAGCTCTTGGCCGCCATTGAGGCAGAAAAGGCCCTCACCGACACCATCGATGAGCAGCTCAAGCAGTTCATGACTGCATTCAAATCACGCATGACGAAGTAATCTCCCCACCATGGCTAGTCTCAGAGACATTAAACGCCGCATTAAGTCGGTACGCAACACATCGCAAATCACCAAGGCGATGCAGATGGTTGCGTCCGCAAAAATGCGGCGTGCCCAAGAGCTGGCCCTCAAGGGACGCACCTACATGAGTGCCCTTGCCAATGTGCTGAAGCACTTGCAAGACACCCTGACAGACGGTGCTGCCTCTCCCTTGATGGAGCAGCGAGAAAAGGGCAAAAAACTCATCATCGTGGTGAGTACGGATCGCGGCTTATGCGGCGGTTTGAACTCCAACCTCTTCAAAGAGGTTCTGCAAAAGTGTGATGCAGATGCCGACTATATCACCGTTGGCGTTAAGCTCAATGCGCAGCTGGCTCGTTGCGGCCGCAACTTGGTGGCCTCGTTCACCATCGGCGACACCGTAGAGGAAGCCGAGCTTAAACCCATCTTCCAACTCGTACGTAAGGGATTCACTGATGGCACCTACAATTGTGTAGAGGTCATTTACCAGAAGTTCATCAATGTTATGGTTCAACGCCCTGAGTTGATGAAGCTGCTGCCGCTTTCTCAGGAAGATTTGGTAAAAGTAGCGGCCCAAGATGACATAGAAGACGAGGATAACGCCAACTTCTTGTTGGAGCCGGATCCCAAGACACTTCTCAATGCCATACTGCCGCTCTATTTCGGGCATCAGCTCGTACAAATGATTCTGGAGGGCAAAGCCAGTGAGCAATCCGCCCGAATGGTGGCCATGAAGGCTGCTACCGAAAACGCCAAGACGCTTATCGGCGAGCTCACGCTCGAATATAATAAGGCACGCCAAACCCAGATTACAAACGAGCTTCTCGAAATCACCACCGCCATGAAAGCCATGGAGTAACCCCTTTCTCTTATTAACAATTTTCAAAAATAACACATTCTTCACATCATGAACACAGGTAAAATCGTGCAGATCATCGGCGCCGTGGTAGACGTCGATTTCTCCCAGTCCGAAATGCCCGCCATCTACAACGCTCTCACCGTAGAGTACGAGGTAGACGGCCAACCCACCAAGCTGGTGCTTGAAGTAGAACAGCACCTTACCGACGGCTGGGCCCGCACCGTTGCCATGAGCTCCACAGACGGTCTCAAACGCGGTATGACCGTAGTAGACACCGGCGCCCCCATTTCCGTACCCGTTGGTCCCAAAGTGCTCGGACGCATTTTCAACGTACTCGGTGAAACCGTGGACGAAAAAGGCCAGCTTGACGGCGTTAAGCGCTACCCGATTCACCGCGAGGCTCCTTCTCTGGAGGAACAGGCAACCTCCTCAGAGGTACTTGAGTCCGGTATTAAGGTTATTGACCTCATCTGCCCCTTCCTCAAGGGTGGTAAGGCAGGTTCATTCGGTGGTGCAGGTGTAGGCAAAACCGTGCTTATCATGGAGCTCATCAACAACATTGCCAAGGCGCACTCCGGTTTGTCCGTATTCGCCGGTGTGGGTGAGCGTACCCGTGAAGGTAACGACTTCTACATGGAAATGAGTGAGTCCGGCGTTATCGACCAAGCTAACCCCGAGAACTCCAAAGTAGCTCTTGTATACGGGCAGATGAACGAGCCCCCCGGTGCTCGTCTTCGCGTGGCTCTTTCCGCTCTTTCCATGTCCGAGTACTTCCGCGATGAAGAAAACCGCGACGTGCTCCTCTTCGTAGACAACATCTTCCGATTCTCTCAGGCCGGTTCCGAGGTATCTGCCTTGCTTGGCCGTACCCCCTCTGCCGTGGGTTACCAGCCTAACCTCGCAGAAGAAATGGCAGGCCTGCAAGAGCGTATTACCTCTACCAAGAAAGGCTCCATCACCTCCATGCAGGCCGTATACGTACCTGCTGACGACCTGACGGACCCCGCGCCCGCCACCACATTCTCCCACTTGGACTCCACCGTGGTGCTTGAGCGTGCTTTGGCCGCCCAGGGTATCTACCCGGCTGTGGACCCGCTGGCCTCCACCTCCAAAGCCCTTGCTCCCGAGCTGGTGGGGGAGGAGCACTACCGTGTGGCTCGTGGTGTACAGCAGACCCTTCAGCGCTACAAAGACCTGCAGGATATGATTGCCATTCTCGGTATGGACGAACTCTCCGAGCAAGACAAGCTCACCGTGAGCCGCGCCCGTAAGATTCAGCGTTTCCTCTCCCAGCCGTTCAGCGTGGCCGAGGTATTCACCGGCATTAAGGGCCAGTACGTGCCCGTTGCCGAAACCGTACGCGGTTTCGCCGAGATTCTGGACGGCAAGTGGGACTCCGTGCCCGAGGGTAACTTCTACATGAAGGGTGGTATCGACACCGTTGAAAAAGCCTGATAAACCATGGCCCTGCACCTCAAAATCATCACCCCCATGCGCACCGCGGTTGATACCGAGGTAGCAAGCGTTCTTGTACCCTCTGTACAAGGCGAGATGGAGGTATTACCCGGCCACGCCGACATCATTGCGGCCATGGACAACGGGGAACTCACGTATCGCCCCGTCCAAGGCACGACGCAAAGCGTGTTTATCGGCGGAGGTTTCCTGCAAGTAGACGGCGAACAAGTCATGCTTGTAACCGATACCGTGCTGGAAGCCCACGAGATTGACACCGATTCTGTGGAAGAGGCCGTAGCCAAGGCCCAAGAGGCCTACCGCAACCAATCCTCCGTACTCTCTCGCGAAGAGTCCACACACTTGGCTGCCGGCATTGCCCGACAGCTTGCCATGCTGGAATACCGCCGCAAGAAGCATTTGTAATAAACTTTCAGCCCCTGAAAGCAAACGGAGCAGGTTTCACCCCCTGCTCCGTTTTTTATTGATAATAAATCAATGCTTAAAGATTACATCATCATACGCAGTGCATCTTTGAGGTCTTCACTACCATAGAAATCATGCTCCATAAGCGCCTTGGCAGCGGCTTTTTTGCGGGGACCTACGGCAGCCGAGTCCTGAAGCAATTTGCGCATAAGGCGGTTTCGGGTATCGGCATCGCAATGCTCAATCTTTTTGTAATCGGGGCGAAGCTCTTCCACTCTCCCTATCAGGAAAAACAATTCCTCAGCAGCAGCATCTGCTGTTTCACGGTCTTTTGCGCTCTCCAAAAGTTCTACGATTCGCACCTGAATCTTGCCTAATTCATCATAAGCAGCCTCCACTTTCTCTACATCAACGCCCCCCACCGGATATTCAGAAAGAGAGGGAATAATTTCACCCACACCGGTGGCATAAACCACACCTGCCATGCAGCAGATTCCCAACAAGAAAGTTTTAACGGTCACTCTCATGGAGTATACTCTATCATATATATAGAATTTGTCAATACTCATATTCTACATACAGTCGGCCTCAGCTGAGGCAATCCCTCTCGTTTTTATCATCTTATGAGCAAGTATGTGAACATGCATACTTGACGCATAACGAATAAAAGGGTACTATTACAGCAGCACATGAGCATGATACGCCCCGTACACCTCGACGATGCCGCAGCAATAGCCACTATTTATGCAGACTACGTGGAACATACCACCATCTCATTCGAGCTGGCGGCGCCTACTGTGCAACAAATGGGAGAACGAATTGCCTCTCTGGCAAACACATATCCCTACCTTGTATACGAAGAAGACGGCATGATACTCGGCTACTGCTATGCCCACGCATGGAAAGAACGCGCCGCCTACTCCCATACTTGGGAAACCACCGTTTACCTGGCCCCGCACGCCAAGGGCCGAGGCATAGGCACAGCCCTCATGCAGAGGCTCATCGCAGATAGCCGAGCCGCCGGGTGCCACGTTCTCATCGCCTGCATTACCGACGAAAACTCCCCGAGCCGCGCTTTCCACGAAAAACTCGGATTCTGCAAAGTCTCACATTTCTCCCAAGTAGGCCACAAATTCGGCCACTGGCTTGATGTTACAGATTACCAGTTGGTGCTGTAATTTCTCAAATCATTTTCCAACCGGCTCCATCACTTCGGTAGATAACAAACCCCTGCTCCCGCAAACGGGAACAGGGGGTTATAAATATCATCTGAACGAGTGTGATTACTTGTTCATGGCTTCCTCAATGGCAACAGCCACGGAAACGGTAGCGCCAACCATGGGGTTGTTGCCCATGCCGATAAGGCCCATCATTTCTACGTGAGCAGGTACGGAGGAAGAACCGGCGAACTGAGCATCGCTGTGCATGCGGCCCAAGGTGTCGGTCATGCCGTAAGAGGCGGGGCCGGCAGCCATGTTGTCCGGGTGAAGAGTACGGCCCGTGCCACCACCGGAGGCAACGGAGAAGTACTTCTTACCGGCAAGTACGCACTCCTTCTTGTAGGTACCTGCAACGGGGTGCTGGAAGCGGGTGGGGTTGGTGGAGTTACCGGTGATGGATACGTCCACACCCTCCAGCCACATGATGGCAACACCCTCACGCACATCGTCAGCGCCGTAGCAGTTTACCTTAGCGCGCTCGCCGTCGGAGAAAGCCTTGCGGCTTACTACCTCTACCTTACCGGTAGCGTAGTCGAACTTGGTCTGGCAGTAGGTGAAACCGTTGATACGGGAGATGATGTAAGCGGCGTCCTTACCAAGGCCGTTGAGGATAACGCGCAGCGGCTTCTGGCGAACCTTGTTAGCGGAGCGGGCAATACCGATAGCGCCCTCAGCGGCAGCGAAAGACTCGTGACCGGCAAGGAAGCAGAAGCACTCAGTCTCCTCACGCAGAAGCATGGCAGCCAAGTCACCGTGGCCCTTACCTACCTTACGATCATCAGCTACGGAGCCGGGAATGCAGAAAGCCTGCAAACCTTCACCGATAGCCTCAGCAGCGTCGGCAGCCTTGGTGCAGCCCTTCTTGATAGCGATGGCAGCGCCTACTACATAGGCCCAACCGGCGTTCTCGAAGGCAATGTTCTGGATACCGCGTACGATTTCGCGCACATCGATACCTTTTTCAAGGCAAACCTGCTCGGCTTCCTCACAAGAGTTGATACCGTACTGAGCAAGAACCGGAAGGATCTGGTCGATACGACGGGAATAAGATTCAAAAAGAGGCATAATCTTGTTCTATATTTAGGGGTTCTTTACTCGTGGCGGGGGTCAATGTACTTGGCGGCGTCAGCAAAGCGGCCATAAGAGCCGGTGTGCTTCTTAACAGCCTCGTTGGCATCCATGCCCTTCTTGATGTCCTCCATCATCGGGCCCATCTTCACGTACTGGTAACCGGTGATTTCACCTTCCTCGTCCAAAGCAAGCTTGGTGATGTAACCCTCGGCAAGCTCCAGGTAACGCGGGCCCTTGGCCAGCGTGCCGTAGAGTGTACCGGTCTGGGAGCGAAGGCCCTTGCCAAGGTCCTCAAGACCTGCACCGATGGGCAGACCGCCCTCGGAGTAGGCGCTCTGAGTGCGACCGTATACGATCTGCAGGAAGAGCTCGCGCATAGCGGTGTTGATGGCGTCGCAAACAAGGTCGGTGTTGAGAGCCTCCTGGATGGTCTTGCCGGGAAGAATCTCACTGGCCATAGCGGCAGAGTGGGTCATACCGGAGCAACCGATGGTCTCAACAAGAGCCTCCTGGATAACGCCGTTCTTTACGTTGAGCGTCAGTTTGCAGGCACCCTGCTGGGGAGCGCACCAACCCACACCGTGGGTAAGGCCGGAAATTTCCTCGGTCTTTGTGACTGCGGTCCATGCACCCTCCTGAGGGATGGGAGCCGGGCCGTGATTGCAGCCCTTCTTGACGCAACACATCTGTTCTACTTCGTGTGTGTACTGCATAGTTTCGTTATTGTTTTTAGAGAAAAACGAAAGTTCGCCACCACGCCTTATGCGGCAGCTTGCTTTATCAATCATAATATAACCCTAATTGTTGGAGTTAGGCAAGACTAATCTGCATTTTTTGTGTAATAACGGCGCAGAAACCACCTCTATACGCTCCATACAAGCAGTAAAGCCACACCAAGCAGCCAATCACTTTATTTTGCGGTAAAACGAAGAAAAATTTCGCGGGTACCGAGGTGAGCATACTTAACTCAATCAAAAAGGCATGAAACACACGATTTTAATAGTCTTAAGTGCCATGCTCAGCTCCTGTATCGGTACGGATATAGGGGGCACGCTGCATGACATGGGGCTCTCTGAGCCGAAAACGTTGCCCTCGGGCGATGTGCCGGAGGGAGACCACTTTTACCCCTACACGGTAGAATTGTACCAATGGAAAGGAGAATTTTATGTGGAGGCTCCCATTGTTTACGTACCGCAACAAGGTATATGGATTGAGTGCTACTGCCCCCTCAACAACCGGCACGCTATGTGCACCTACCGCACACCGGCAACTTATACCGAGATGAAAGCACTGCCGGTTCAATACCACTACTTCCACATCAAGAATTTCAAGTACAATGAGCTGAAGTCGGTACGCAATGCCCCACACCGAGAATTCCAAACGCAACAATGGATAGCGTCAAGAGACATATCACATGTTAAGGATTTTGACAAAAAACAGGCAAAACACTTGGGCAAATTGAAACTCGATGATCGGACAGCGCATGAGCTGGCCATGAAACTCCCCGTTCAACGCACATGGTACAACCATGCGCTGAGGCCTTTGGCCTATGTCGGAAGAGTCATCGACACAGCCTCCATCTTCACCATCGGCACCATTACCTTCCCCATTATAGCAGGATTGAATCCGGAATGCCTGAGCCCCAACCATGATATTACGGGATGCCACCGCAGCGAGTAACCGGGATGCTCCGCCAAGCAGACGAGCCTCAGCAACAAAATCTTGACACGCGGGAAATACCTGCTAGAATAACAAGGTATGCCCCGCGTGATTATCATATTACTTTCTTTGTTGCTCCTGCTACCGGCCTGCACCATTGTGGACATGGGAGGAGCGCTGGATGAAATCGGCAAGCAAGAGCCGGTACCACAGCAGATTAAACGCACGGGTAAACCCATCTACGAGGATGCCCCCACCCCCGCATGGAGAAAGGGCGACACATACTACGTTCAGTTGTTCCCCATTGCCTATGTGCCGGCCAAAGATTGGCTTATCGTCCATTTTTCTCCGTACCTGCTGAATAACTTTTTTGAATGGCCTCAACCCTTAACACCGGAGCAAATCAGCAATTATCCCACTGAAATTTACTACGCCGAGCTCGACAAAGAGCAATTTGCAGAGGTGTGCCGTCCCCCAAAATTTGAGTTTACCCCACGCATGAGCAACATGAAGTACAGGATTCTCCCTGCTGCGGATGTAGATTTAAGCGGTGCAGAAAAATTGACGGCTTACGCCAGTCGGCTCCCGAACCCCATCTTTCAAGACCAATTACCGGAACGCCGTACCACCGGTAACCAATGGCGCAGGCCTCTCGTGTTTGTATTGGATGTAGCAGATATTCCTCTTTCGGTTGCCGCAACGCCAATCGGTTGGGTAGCCAATGTGGTGCTCTGCCCGTTTGTAAGAAAATAAAACTATTTTTCGCGGATAATCGTAGCTGTGGTGTTATCTCTTATAGAGAGTTATGAACCACACTTTTTTATCCACCTTATTCAATGGATAGCGTCAAGATACATATCCCATGCTAAGGATTTTGACAAAAAACAGGCAAAACACTTGGGAACATTGAAGCTCAACGATTGGACTGCGCATGAGCTGGCCAAGAAACTCCCGGTACAACGAACTTGGGACAATGAGGCATTGAGGCCATTAGCTTATGTCGGCAACGTTATCGATACCGCATCCATCTTCACCATCGGTACCATTACCTTCCCCATTATAGCAGGATTGAATCCGGAATGCCTGAGCCCCAACCATGATATTACGGGATGCCACCGCAGTGAGTAACCGGGATGCTCCGCCAAGCAGACGAGCCTCAGCAACAAAATCTTGACACGCGGGAAATACCTGCTAGAATAACGGGGTATGCTCCGCGTGATTATCATGTTACTTTATTTGTTGCTACTGCCCGCCTGCACCATTATAGACATGGGGGGAGCTTTGGATGAAATAGGAAAACAAGAAGCTGTACCACAGCAGATTAAACGCACGGGTAAACCCATGCCCCTGTTGGGTAACTACGAGGATGCCCCCACCCCGGCATGGAGAAAGGGTGACACCTACTATATACAACTGCCCGTAGCCTATGTACCTGCCAAAGATTGGATTTTTCACCATTTTTCTCCTAAGCTGCTGCATAATGTTTTTGAATACCCGCAATGCTTAACCAAAGAAGAAATAAGCCATTATCCCACAGAGTATTACTACGCCGTACTCACCAAAGAGCAATTTACAGAGGCCTGCCGCCATCCTAAAATAGAGTTCAAAGGTGGTAGCATGAGAAACATGGTATACGACATTGTACCCGCAGCCCAAGTAGACCTCAGAGGTGCAGAAAAATTGACGGCTTGCGCCAGTCGGTTCCCGGACCGCATCTTGCAAGACCGCTTACCGGAACGCCGTACCACCGGTAATCAATGGCGCCGGCCTCTCGTGTTTGTATTGGATGTAGCAGATATTCCTCTTTCGATTGCCGCAACGCCGATCGGTTGGGTAGCCAATGTGGTGCTCTGCCCGTTTGTAAGAAAATAAAACTATTTTTCGCGGATAATCGCAGCTGTGGTGTTATCTCTTACAGAGAGTTATGAACCACACTTTTTTATCCACCTTATTGCTTGCCGGTATGAGCTGCGGTATGCCTTGCCTTGCTCAATGGGAGGAATACCCACCGGCCCCCCCGGCCTTACCGAGCACCCCGGCAAATGAGTTTGCCATACAAATCTTCCATACCTTAGCCGAAACCCAACCGGGCAATTTTATCTTTTCTCCCATGGGGTTGAATGCGGTACTGGGTATCCTGCAACAGGGGGCTCGCGGTACCACAGCCATGGCATTAAGTGAGTTACCCTTAGGGCAACCGGCTAGTCTTTCGGCCATGTGCCCGACAGAGGCCAATGCTCTGTTCATAGCAGACACACTCACCTTGAAATCCGGCACAGATGTTGACGCCGTTTATCGTGTACCCTTTGAAACAGACACGGCAGCGGCGGTGAAAGATATCAACAATTGGTCTGCTACACAAACGCTGGGGCTAATTCCTGCCATTGTAACACAAAACGACATCAATTCATTAACACGCATGGTGGCAACATGTGCCATTTATCTGAACGAGAAATGGTTATACCCCTTTAAAAAGAATCAGACACAGGAAAACATCTTATTCACCATGAGCGATGGCAGCCTTACTACGGTGAACATGATGTACAGCCGCAACGAGTACCGCTATGCCGAGGGCGAAGATTGGCAAGCCGTAGCACTACCATACGACACGATGGGGCGCTCGGGCGAGCCCGGTTACTTCATCGGCATTTTGCCATTGGGCAATGTGCGTGATTTTGCTCGCACCCTCACACCGGATAAATATCAACGCATTCTCACGGCGCTGACCATATACGGAGAACAAGAAACAATCGTCCGACTCCCCCGATTCGAAATGAATCCCGGTACAATTTCTCTTGCTCCCGCCTTGCAAGCATGTGGATTGGGCAATATTTTTACCCCTCAGGCCGATTTCAGTGGTTTTACAAATGAAGCCATTTACATGAGCAATATCTTGCAACGCTGTTACGTTAAGACCGATGAAGAAGGCACCGAAGCAGCAGCCGTCACTGCCGCCATAGGCATCTGCTGGGCCGCGGCACCAAGCCCTGTGCGCCCACGCGAAATCAATTTTAACAGACCCTTTATCTGGATTATAGGAGATTTAAACTCCACCGCGCCGCCCTATTTCATGGGGCTATTTGAACAGCCCTGATTCATGATTTTGCTCCCTACTATCGGGAAGGTACGGTAGGTCTGACACAAAGAGCTATCAACAAGGTCTCTGCTATGCAGAATAAAACAAAAAAGGGAAAAGCAAAATACGAAACAGGCATACTCATTGCGGCAGGCGCCATAGCCTCGCAATCACACGTGGCTACGTAAGCCAACGGAATCCACGTAATCCCCCATGCCGATAAAATATAGCTGACCTTATGCCCGCACCGGCTCCACAGTAACCATGCCGCTATGAATACTGAACATACCAACATATACTGAGCCACAGCAAACAACAACATGGGAGAGAACAGAGCCTCTGTCCATTTCCACATCTCGGGTCGGGCACCACTCAGCACCCATACCCGCCAATGAATAGCCATGTGCCACCACAAAACCATGGCAAACACTGCGATTTCAATGAATACCGCAACCAATATCTTACGCATACCGTATACTGAGATTACGCGTGAGTGGCAGATTTGCTAAAACAAGCCAACACGGTTGCGCTTATGGCTGCCAACAATGCCACCACTAATGAAAAAGCAGCCGTAAGTCCGTATTCTATTCCATCATCCGTAAGCTCATTCACCACTTCTTGTAACGCCGTCACTTGACTCTCCGGTGGTAAGGTATACAGTTTACCGCCTACATACATATAAACATCGGTAATCTCCCACAGCAAGGCACCGCCGGCACACAGCCCCACAAGAATCCCGACCACGGTAAGTAATTGGCACCCGATGAGCGCAGTTTTGCGATTGAAAATTTTTGTTATCATGTTCAGAATATAGTTCTTCACTATATATAACACCTTTAAACGGCAAAATGTGCAATCTTTTTTGAAAATTTGTAATTATTTTGTTAAAAGAAGCACAAAAAAAACACCGTAAAGGTATTGATTACCATTACGGTGTTTTTAACAAGGAAAATTGCAGGCGGGAGTGGGATTTGAACCCACGAATGTCGGTTTTGCAAACCGATGCCTTAGGCCACTTGGCTATCCCGCCGAAGCTTGCTTGCGGGGCTGAGTATACAGAAAGATTGCGGTCTCGTCAAGCAAAAAAATGAATTTTTCTTAAGTTTTTTGTAATTTTTCAGGTGGTATAGACACGAGGCAGGCGTGGGCCCAGCCCGGTAAAGATAGTCCACACGATGGTATCAGCCTTCTGAGCCACCTCTGTAACAGGTATATGCGGGCCAATGAGCTCCACTTCATCTCCGGGGGAAATAAAGGGGACATGAGAAACATCTGCCATTATTTGGTCCATAGTCACACGGCCGAGCATGGGGCAATAATGACCATTGATAAAAACGCGTGCGCCCTTACCGGAAATAGAGCGGGGCCAACCATCTGCATACCCGATACCGATTGTCGCGACACGCGTGGGCTGAGAGGTAATGTACGAACGGCCATAAGCCACACCATGGCCGGCAGGCAACTCACGCACCAACGCCACACGAGAGGAAAGACGCAGGGTTGGTTTGAGCACACCATCATAAATGGAGGCCATGGGCGCCACGCCATACAACAATAACCCCGGGCGTGCCAAATTAGCCACAGGTATTTCATACCCCAGCTCCCCTGCACTTGCAGCTATATGTCGGTAACGCAGGCGGAAGTGCTGTTGCAGCTGCTGTACACAGTCGGTAAACTGACCTATTTCATTTTGCGTGAACGGCACATCCTCATCTGCCGAGGGGAAATGAGACATCACGCCATCTACCCGCAAATGAGACATAGCCAGCAGAGGAGATACAACATCATTGAGTTGTGAGGGCAGAAAGCCCTCTCGCCCCATACCGGTGTCTACCGCCATGTGCACCAAAAACGTTTTATCATACAGCGCAGCCAAACGGTTAAAATGCTCAGCTTCTTCCAAGGTTGAGATAGTGGCACACCAATTATTGAGCACAATCTCCTCGCGCTCTTCAGGGAAAGTAGGCCCCAAAATAAACGGCTTAGTGCGCACACCGGCACGGCTCAACCGACGGGCTTCACCGGCATTGGCCACGCCGAAAAACGAGATACCATCCGCATCCAAACGGCGCGCAACAGGCTCAAGCCCATGCCCATAGGCACCGGCTTTGATGACCGGCATCAGCGCCGTATCCGGCAAAGCCTGGCGCGCAACATCCAAGTTGTGCGCAATGGCCTCCAGATTCACCTCTACCCAAGCTCTCGGTGGGCTCTCATTCGTCATGCCGTTACTTTAGCACTAAGAAAGTATTTTGACAAGCCGAAACATACGTTACGAATCTGCGCATTCAGCAGCCACGCCGCAATAACTCTCGGGCAAACTGTAATTGGAGCCCTATCGGGCACATCGAATTGAGACTTGACAAGGCCCTATCCCTATGCTAGAACATAAAGCATGAGATGGTTACATGTGATATTGACATTGGCGGTAACGGCTGCAACTTGGGTTAATGCCGCCACGGTAGAAATGCGACACACGCACGGCGTTTTCTATCCCGGTGTCAATAATCAACCTGTGCTTCAATTGAAGGTCATGGGAGAACCCGGAGAAAAAATTACGGGCATCAAGTTCAATACCGGCAAATCCGGCAGCATATCCGAAATCAAAATTGCACGTGTGCTTACCTCTCGCGATTGGAATGGTTTTACCTACAATACCAACAAATTAGCAGAGGAACTTGCAAAAAAGAAACCCGGCAAGGGTAATTTTTCTTTCAAATTAGACATGGAGCTGACAGGCTCACCGCTTTACCTCTGGCTCAGCTACGATATATCGGGAGCCATCAAACGCAACACACGCATAGATGGTGAGTGTACCGAGGTTATCATGGCCGACGGCTCGGTTGTAACACCCAAACTTATTTTGGCAGAGGGATTGGCAGAGCGAGTAATAGGTAGGGTATACCCGTTTCCTTACCGTGTGGTACCCTATTACCGCCCGCGCTGGGTTAAAGGATGGGGCAACGCGGAAAAAGCCGTACACTTAACACCCGCTCATTTCAAACAGTTTACAGACTTGGTACACTTTGCCTACAGTGTCAATGAGCACGGGGGCATCACCTACCAATGGGCCGGCGGCGGTGATGACAAAACGATAGCTGATGAAGCCTTGGCAGAAATCAAGCGCATCCATGCCGAGGCCAATTCCCGCGCTAATCTGATAGCCGGATTCGGCCACATGGATGGCCCCATGACGACCGCCGTGGCCAACCCGGATACACGCAGAACTCTGGCTCGCAATATGGCCCAATGGGCTATATCCCGTGGCTACCAAGGCATTGATATCGACTGGGAATACCCCGACTCTTGGGAACAATGGCAGCACTTGGGTAATTTTATTGCAGATTTGAGAGAAGAACTCGCAGGCTCTGCCATCTCTATCAGTATAGCAGCGTCCGTTACCTATAAAGTCCCCAACTATTGGACCACGGACCAGTTGGATTTCCTCATGACCATGTCGTATGACGACCTAGCTGAGCAACACTCCTCCATGCAACGCTTTCAGGGAGATGCGCAGAAATGCCTCAATGACTTCCACATGGTCAAACCACGCATTGTGGTTGGGCTCCCCTTCTACAGCAATCAGCAAGGCACACTTACCAACCAATACGGATACGCTCAAATTTACAATTGGTACCCAAGACTCAAACCAACCGACAACACGTTTCGCGCCAAAAATGAGGACGGCTCAGACGGGCCCATGCACTCATTCAACGGTGCCGCACTTATTACCGAGAAATGCAAATGGCTGAAACAAGAAAAATTCGGCGGTGTTATGATTTGGGCTTATGATACGGATTTACCACTGAAACACAAGGCCTCTCTCGCTAAGGCCATGTACAAAATCATACGCCAACCCAAAAGCAAGAAAGAATAATCCCCTCCTCCCCCCTACAACAATAATTTGAAACCATCCGGCATGGCCGGGGGCAACATGTTTGAGGGCCAAGTGAACCTATCGTCAACGCGTTAGTCACTTGGCTCTTTTGATGGCGAGCATCTGGCAGAATCTTACATTTTCAGCAGCGGTAATGATAGAACGCCAATCAATTACAACAACAAGAGCAGATAATTGAAACAAGAAAAAAAGCAACCATAACTATCCCGCGATGTTAATTATTCATTATTACTAATAATTTTTCTTTACAAAGCTGAATAAATAAGTTAGAATACGCGCATGGAATCTCTCCGCAATCAACCGCACGATGTATTTATGAAGCTGCTGAACATCACGGACGATTTACGCCGTGACTCATTCAAGCAGACCCCTGCCATTCACCAGAAAAAGATGCTCGGCCTTACATTGCGTCAAGGTTCCGCCATCGGTCAGATTCGTATTCTGACAAAAGAACAGCCCGAGGGTATTGCCCTCAAAACGCTGGCCTCTCACCTGAACATGACGGTACCTGCCACATCTCTGCTGGTAGAAACCATGGTGACCAAAGGATTCTTTGAGCGTAACACCAACCCTGAGGATCGCCGCGCTATCTGCATTCGACTTTCAGAGAAAGGCCTTGGCCTCTGCCACGATGTAAATGCCCGTATGGAATCTGAGTTGGATCGTCTCTCTGCCGACATTACCGAAGAAGAGCTTGCCGCACTTGATTCCATTGCCGACAAAATGGCCCGTTTGTATTACGGCGACAAATAAAATAGAACGGTTGAGAAAATTTCCTGTCACATTTTCTTGACTACACTCCAACTTCCGTGTATACTACCCTCAAACAGAGGGTAGTATTATTTTATAGTACTACGTATTCCGAACTCTTTTCTCAATCAATATGTCTGAAAAACTGAATTTATTGGCTCTGGTAAGGCGCCACCTGCTGAGCCGCAATGAAGATTACCAATGGGTAACCATGGGGCCGCAAGCCGAAAAAATCGGCTTGGCCTATCTGCCCGTAGATGCAACGGGCATGCCCTGCACATTCATGTTCACAGAGTTGCAAGAACCCTGCAGCTTGGTGTTCGACGTACACTTCTGCACAAGAGTTGCCGCAGAGCACCGCCAAGAGTTAGGCCTGTTGCTGCTCACCCTCAACGCCAATCTTCCCGAGGGGCAGTTGCTGCTTGATGCTGAGGGTGGCTATGTGTACTACCGCCTCAAGTATGTGCCCACAGACAATAACGTGAGCGAGGAGGAAATCCTGAAGCGCATTGCCTATATGGAAAAAGTGGGCATCAGCATCACTTCCACATACGCTCGTATCATTTCTCAAGAATTTCCCTTACTGTAAACACTAACAACCAACTAACATTATGTCACTTGATAAACCGTTAGCAGGAAAGGTCGGCATCGTTACAGGTGTGGCCAACAAGCGCAGTATTGCATTCGGCATCGCCAAGGCATGGCATGAGGCCGGTGCTAAGCTTATCTTCAACTATCAGGGCGAGCGTCTTAAAGACGGCGTCATTAAGCTTGTGAAAGAAACATTCGGAGAGGATACCCCTGTATGTGAACTTGATGTGTCCAGCGATGAGTCCATCGCCTCTTTCTTCAGCTTCGTGGCAGAACATACCGACCACGTAGATATGCTGCTGCATGCTATTGCGTTTGCACCCAAAGCCCCCGGCACACTGGAGGGGCATTTCTCCGACATTCCTCGCGACGCTTGGAACCTCTCCTTGCAGATTTCCGCTTACTCCCTCATCGCCCTGTCTCGTGCAGTGGCCCCCATGATGACCAACGGCGGTTCAATCACAGCCCTCTCCTACTACGCCAGCCAGAAGGTAGTACCCAATTACAACCTCATGGCTGTATCCAAGGCAGCCCTTGAGACCAGCGCTAAATACCTTGCCTTTGATTTGGGCCGTAGAGAAGCCCCCATCCGCGTAAACTGCATTTCTGCCGGCCCTGTGCAGACACTTGCTGCTCGCGGTGTATCCGGTTTCACCGGCATGTTCAAGGTATATGAGGAGAAGAGCCCCCTGCAACGCTCTTGCACGCTTGAAGAGCTGGGCGCCACAGCCACCTTCTTGGCCAGCGACGGTGCAGCCAGCATCACAGGCCAAGTCATTTACGTGGACGGCGGTTACGAAATCGTCGGCATGTAATACACGGTTCTCACACTATTCCATTTCTTCCCCCGCCGGTTCTTGCCGAGCGGGGGATTTTTATGCCGTATCAAATAGAAAACCGCGTTGCTCACAGAGAACAACGCGGTTTTGAAAAAACAAAACTCCGGTAGTTTAACGGCGGCGGCGGAAAAGGCCACCCAAGAAATTACCACCGCTCATCGGGCCCTTCTTCTTTTGAGCACCGCCCAGTTGAGATAAATCGGGCATGCCACCGCCGGGGCCAAACATGGAGGAAAGGTCCGGCATGTTACCGGATTTCATCATCTCATTGATATCGGGCATACCATTTGCTCCTTGCGGAGGCATGGGCATATTAGCGGGCATACCGCCTTGCATACCACCCATAGCTTTCATAAGCCCCCCCATTTTGCCTTTGCCACCCATCATTTCCTTCATGTCTTTGAAGTTCTTGATAAAGCGATTCACCTCAATCTCAGACACGCCGGAGCCCTTGGCGATACGGCGGCGGCGAGAGGGAATAAGCAATTTGTAATTAGCGCGTTCTGCCGGGGTCATCGAGAGAACGATAGCCTCCATACGTTTGAGTTTTTTGGGGTCAAGCGCACCCTCGGGCAACTGCTTGCTGAGTTTATTAAAGCCGGGTATGAGCTTAAGCAAGCCCTCCAAGGGCCCCAGCTTCTGCATCATACGCATCTGCCCCAAGAAATCATTGAAATTGAACTCACCGCTCATCATGCGGTTCATCGAGTTCATGGCAGACTCTTGGTCAAGTTTTTCGGCAGCTTTCTCAACCAAGCCCACAATATCACCCATGCCGAGAATGCGGTCGGCCATGCGCACCGGCACAAAGTGCCCGAACTGGTCAAGTTTTTCGCCCTCGCCGATAAACTTGATGGGCTTACCGGTGACGGCACGCATGGAAAGCGCAGCACCGCCACGGGCATCACCATCCAATTTGGTAAGAATAATACCGGTGAGCCCCACGGCTTGGTCAAAGGTTTGCGCCACTCGCACAGCCTGCTGACCGGTAGCGGCATCTGCTACCAACAGAGCCTCCTGCGGTTGCAGGAACTTAGCCAACTTGCGCAGCTCGGCCACCAGCTCATCATCTACCTCTTGGCGCCCTGCTGTATCAAAAATAATCACATCGTGCTCCTGTGAATCAGCCCAACGCAGGGCATCCTTCGCCACACGAATCACATCTTTCTCCGTAGC
>JAFYUT010000066.1 GCA_017549485.1 Akkermansia sp. | reverse complement strand
TGAAATAGGCAATCATGAAGGCACCGCCGCCGAACTGGGCTGCCAACCCGGGGAAGCGTAAAAAGTTACCGAAACCTACTGCGCTGCCGGCCACAGCCAGCATAACGCCCAAGTTGCTGTTCCAAGATTCTGATTTGGATTGTTCTGACACGGTGTGTGATTAAGAGAAGGGTTCGCGGTCGTATTTGGTTTCCAGATTCTCACCGTGTTTGAAACGGCGAGAAGTGCGGGCAATAAAGCAGAAGAAGAGCGTTACCAGCAACACCCACACCAGCGGGAAAATAGCACCGGCCTTGCCCTCTATGAGGTTGGTGATGTGTTTGCTCTGTTGTACAAAGAGGTTTTGATACAGCCAAGCAATGAAGATGGTCAGCATGATGATGGGTGTTACCCAGTTAATCAGAAAAGCAATGTTGCGGCCCAGGGGCATGGCGGCACCGCTGCGCAGCTCTGCTAAGCCATTGGGGGTGCCCCACACGTTGCGGAACAAAATGAGGTAGAGCGCAGAGCTGAAATACAGGCTCATGGTGCCCAGCCAGAAATCAAGCGTATCGAGCGCCAGCAGGTCATTACCCGTAAACCAAATGACAATGAGGGCACCTACTACCAGCATCAGCGCCACCAAGCATACGCTTTGCACGCGGCGCAGGCTCCAGAACTCTTCAACATAAGCCACTGCCGGCTGCAAAATGGAGATAGCGCTGGTAATGGCACCTATGGCCAGCAGTACAAAGAAGAGCGTGCCGAAGAATGCACCGCCGGGCATGCTGTTGAATACCTGCGGTAACACGTTGAATCCTAAGCCGAAAGTGCTGGTGCCGGCGGCTGCGGCCACACCCAGCAGAGACACGGCAGCCGGTATAATCATCATGCCGGCCAAGCCTACCTCGGCCACCTCATTGGCGGCATTGGCGGTGAGTGAGCCCAAGGCAATATCATTGCCGCGTTTTACATAACTGGAATAGGTGCAAACAATACCGAAGCCGATGGACAGCGAGTAAAAGATTTGCCCGGCGGCCGTAATCCACAGCTCAGGGTTTTTCAAACCCTCCCACAGGGAGATTTCTTTGCGGGCTATGTCGGCTTTGGGATAATCGCGTTGCAAGCGGGCCAGTTGGTCGGCTTGCTCGGCCTCTGTGGCACCGGCGGGCACCATGTCCAGCGTTTTGTCGGTGGTGGTGTCTACCAGCATCACTTTATCGGGGTTCCACATGTAGCCAAGGCCTTGGTTTACATTGCGCTCGGGGTATTCGGCATTAGGGGTACCCATGGTCAACACGCGTACCAAGATGATGATAGCTGTAATCAGCAAAATAGGCATACTTACCTTGCTGAACCATTCTATACCCTTGCTTACACCCTTATACAGCAAGTAAAAATTGGCCAGCAGGGCTATGAAAAAGAAAATCAGCAAGGTGCTTTCACCACTCAAAAATACAGAGCCGTCTCCCGAGGCACCGGTAAACTTGCCGAAAAACTCGCCGTATTGTGCGCTGTCGGTAAAATTAAGGTCGCCCACGGCTGTATGCCAGGCATAGCCCAGGGTCCAGCCCTCCAACGCTATGTAATACATAGAGATAGCAAGCGGTACAATCACGCCTGCCAATCCCAGATACTTCCACCACCGTGAGCGGGAGATGAGGTAAAAGATAGAGGCCGTGCTGTGCCCGCCCAAGCGGCCGCCGCGGCGGCCTATACTCCACTCTACCCAGCTGAGGGGGATACCCATCAGCAAAAAGGCACAGAAGTAGGCAATCATGAACGCGCCACCGCTGTACTGGGCTGCCAGCCCGGGAAATCTTAAGAAGTTACCGAACCCCACCGCACTGCCGGCCACGGCCAGCACTACGCCTAAATTGCTGCTCCAATTCTCTGTTTTTACTTTGCTGCTCACGGTTAAGAGCGCGCATTATACGCTCTAACTAACGAGCTGTCAAGATTTTAGTTTTGCGGGTATGCTGCGGAAACAAAAAACGCAGTTTATGCACACTGCTCTTTTTATGGATGAATGGTATATTTATTGTGCGGCGGTTATTCATCTTACCGCTCTAGCGGTCTCAGAAGTAGCGCAGCTATTGTTGCGGCACGATTGTGATTGTGCCCACGCGGAGAATAGCTCTTAAATTAGGCTTTCTTTATGATTGGAAGCAGAAATTTGCTACTTTAACAGCGATTGAGCGTAGATAAAATAAAACAGGCTCCCGAGCGGGGAGCCTGTTTGGATAAAGACTGTGCAGTCAGATTAGATCTGGCCGAAGAGGGTCTTGCCCTTGGACAGAAGGTCATCAGCGGCAACCTGAAGGCGCTCGCAGATACCCTGCTCACCCTTCTTGAGGTAGGAGCGGGGGTCGTAAACCTTCTTGTTACCCACCTCACCGTCAACCTTGAGCATGCCGTCGATGTTCTGGCACATGTGGAGAACGATGGGCTTGGAGAAAGCGTACTGGGTGTCGGTGTCGATGTTCATCTTAACAACACCGTAGGAGATAGCCTCACGGATGTCGCAGAGGTCGGAACCGGAACCGCCGTGGAATACGAGGCGCATGTCGTTGCCGTGCTTCTCCTTAACAACGGCCTGACCGTCGCGAAGGATGGTGGGCTTGAGCTGAACGGCACCCGGCTTGTATACGCCGTGTACGTTACCGAAGGTAGCGGCAAGCATGAACTCGCCTACGCCGTTAAGGGTCTCGTAGGTCTGAAGCATGTCAGCGGGGGAGGTGTAGAGCTTCTCAGCGGGAGCGCCGCTGGTGTCAACACCGTCTTCCTCACCACCTACAACACCGATCTCGATCTCGAGAACGATACCCAGCTCGGCGCACTCGGCAAGCAGCTGCTTGGAGAGCTCGAGGTTCTGAGCCATGGGCAGGGCGGAGGCGTCAAGCATGTGGGAGTTGAACAGGGGGCCTTTGCCCTCAGCGATGCGCTTGCGAGACTCGACAAGCAGGGGGCGCAGGAAGCTGTCAACCTTGTCAGCCTGGCAGTGGTCGGTGTGCAGAGCAACGAATACGTTGTACTGCTCGGCGAGGCGATGTACGGCCTCAGCGAGAACGATGGCGCCGATGGCGGAATCCTTCACGGCAGTGCCGGAAGCAAACTGGCCACCGCCCAGAGAAATCTGGATGATGCCGTCGGACTTAGCCTCGGCAAAAGCCTTGAGGGCGCCGTTGATGACCTCGATGGTGGTCACGTTGATGGCCGGGTAGGCATAGCCTTGCTCCTTGGCCGTGTCAAGCATCTTGATGTACTGTTCTTGTGTAGGTACAGGCATGGTACTTATGTGGTTTATCTGTTAATAGCGCGTACGCAATGGTACGTATTGCACGCGCGTATTTTACCCCGCAACTGCGCCATTTGCAAGCAAAAAGTGATACACTGCTTAAATTCAGACCTTCGCCGAATGGCAAGAGATGATTAGGGGGTGCCCCATCAGCGTTTATCGGGGGGTGGGCAGGTTAAGCCTCCCGGGCATGCCCACGCGCATGCGGAAGGGGATGCGGTGGCACTTGGTATCTGTTGCCACGGTGAGTTGAATGCGGGCCGGCGGTGTTGCAGAAATGAGCCGGAAACAGTAGCTGCCGTGTTTGGTGTCCGAATTAACCACGTATTCACCATCTTTGAACGGTGTGCCGTCTTCTCGGAGGGGGGTGACCTCTTGCACGGGGCTCAAGTTGTCTTGCGGGGCTGTGATTTCAACTCGGTATGAAGGGGTAGGAATAAACTGCTTGTTCAGGTAGAGGTGGCCGGGTTTGTCGGCGGCGCAACGTATTTGCATGCCGTTTTGGGTGAGGGTGCAACCATTTTCCCAGTCCGGTTGCAGGGTGGGCAGGGTGGTTGTTTTCTCCCAAAGGTAGAGATGTGCCGTGCCGCTGAGATAGATACTGGTACCCTGCGGGTATTGTTTTGCAGAGATGTTGTATTCATTACCGTGAGTAACTTCGGTCCATGGGGTCGGCTGTAAGTCGTTGCCGCGGGAATCTGTCAGCTGCAAGTCTTCCATATAAATCTCTTGACGCGATTCTCTTGAAATAGGAATACCTTGTACTGTTACTCGGAGGGTGAGTGGGTGGTAGATGTTGTGCGCCCGGTCTTGTAAAGCAGGCGGTGCCGGGTATTCAATATGGAGGCAATCGAACTCTATTTCCGGGGTGGGGTCTGCCCAAAGCGGCAGGCTGAGCAGGGGGAGAAGAATGGCTTTTTTCATGCGGAGAAGGTGCGGGTCAGGGTTGAACAGGCTCTGCTTTGTTGAGGGAGATATTGAAGTGGAACGGTATGCGTACCATTTCTCCTTTCGGCCAATACATTGCTTCCAGTGTGCAGGTGTTGACGGGGGCTTCTGTTGCGAGGGTGCATTCTTGGGTACCCGGGCTATATTTGCCGGAAATCAAATTGCACTCGAACTTCTCTGCTACATCTGCGGCACTGCTGCCTTTTTTCCACCAGCGGAACCGGTGAATACGAGAGGGTGTATCTGACTTGGTGGCGATGGTGATGGTGCTGTATAAGGGGGCATCTTTCTGCTGCGTGCTCCGTTTATCACCGCAGATGTAGAGTTCTTTTTCACCCACGCGGTGCTTGGCGGGTTTATCCAACTGCACGGGGATATAGACGGTGACAAGTTCCTGAGCGGGTATGGTTTCCATCAGCAGTGTGCCACTGACGCTGACGCGTGCGCCTCGGATACGCTCCGAGATGTGCAGATGGATACTTGTTGAATTATCGGGGAGAAACTCGCAGATGTAAGTGTCGGAATACTTATCGTAGGTACCGGGGAGCACGTTGCCTTTGGAATCGCGTATGACTAAGTTCTCTATATCGCAGAGGTAAAGCTTGTTTTGGGCGACAGAGTCTATCTTTAACTCAAGGACAGCATCATCTGCTCCGATGTGGAGCTGGCTGATATAGGGGATGATGTCTTGCTGTGCGGTTTCTTGCGCCGCGCTGATGAGCGGTCGGCATGTTAGTGTGGCTGTGATAATGTGTTGTGGTTTCATGGGTTGTGTGTGGGGGGGGGACGTTTCGGGGTGTTTTTACACCTGCTTGCGGCCTTCCAGCGCGCGCATCAGGGTAATGGCATCTGCATGGCTCAGGCCGGCACCGGCGGGCAGGCCTTGGGCAATGCGGGAGACGCGGCAATCCAACCGGCTTAATTTATCTGCCAGGTACAGGGCCGTGGCCTCACCATCCACATCGCTGCTGACGGCCAGTATAACCTCGCACCCGGGGTGGGCGGCCACGCGCTCCAGTAGGCGGTCTATGCTCAGGTCCTCGGGCATAATGCCGTCAAGCGCAGAGATTTTGCCGCCCAAGCAGTGGTACAGGCCGCGGAAAGAGCCGCTGCGCTCCAGCGGCAGCACATCGGTGGGTTGCTCTACTACGCAGTACAGCGCATTGTCTCTCAAGGGGTCTTGGCAGGCGGTGCAAAGCTCGCCGTTGGTAGAGAAGAAACCGCACTGCGGGCAGTTGCCCACGGAATCCGCCGCATCTTGCAGGGCGGCAGCCAAGGCTCGGGCATCATGGCGCCCATGTTGCAAAAACCACAGGGCAAAGCGCTCTGCCCCGCGGGTGCCCACACCGGGCATGCGTTTCAGGCGGGCAATGAGCTCCAGAACAGGTTGGGGGTAATCTTGCGCTTTCATGAGCCTTGTTTGGAGAAAAAGGGTATGCAAGTGGTGAGCATCCACGTGAGCAAAATGCAGCAAAGCAGGGGGGAGGTGTGCACCACGGTATCCCACAGCACGCTCAGCATGCCGGGTAAGGCCAATGCCACCACGGCCAAGGCGCTCAGCTGGGTGCGGTGCCACAGGTTTTTCTGGTGCATCAACACGGCCGCCCAATACAGGGTAAGGGGTATGCAGCAGGCAAATCCCATGGCGGGGCTGAGCAGGCTGCCGGCCTGCGCCCCGGCCTCAGATAAATAGAACGGCGCCCCCTGCAACATGGCTGTGTGCCATTGATTGATAGCCCCTATGCAGCCGCCGGCTACCAACGCGGCTATACAAAACAAGACGCTTATGCTCAGTACTACCCAGCGCAGCCACTGCATATCGCCGTGGTTCAGGTGGTGTGGCCGGTGGGTGGGGGGTGGCGGAGTGACTTTGATGCTCATGCTTTTTGTGGGGCTGTTGCAGCAGTCGTGTAACAAGTACGCGCGGCGGTGGGTGTTGCCCGGGCCGCCACGCGTGTTGAAGAGTCGCTATTTTTGAGGAAAATTACTCGGCAAAGCGCTTCACGATGAGTGAGGCGTTGTGGCCGCCGAAGCCGAAGGAGTTGCTCAGCGCAACATCTACCTGCATGGAGCGGCCCACGTTGGCGCATACATCCAAGTCACACTCGGGGTCTTGGTTGAATACGTTGATGGTGGGCGGTACGAAGTTGTCGCGGATAGCCATCACGCAGGCCAGCAACTCAATGGCGCCGGCTGCACCCAGCAAGTGGCCTGTCATGGACTTGGTGGAGCTTACCACCAAACCGTTCGTGGCATAGTCGCCGAACGTGCGCTTAATCGCCTTGGTCTCGCAAATGTCGCCCAGCGGGGTAGAGGTGCCGTGAGTGTTGATGTAGTTCACGTCTTCGGGCTTCATGCCGGCGTGCTCCAGAGCCATCTGCATGCATCGGCTGGCGCCCTCGCCATCGGGCATGGGGGAGGTCAGGTGGTAGGCATCGGCGCTCAAGCCGTAGCCCACAAGCTCAGCCAAAATCTTGGCGCCGCGTGCTTGGGCGTGCTCCAGTGTCTCCAAAATGATAACGCCGGCACCCTCGCTCATCACGAAACCGTCGCGGTCCACATCGTACGGGCGGGAGGAGGTGGCGGGGTCATCGTTGCGGGTGGAAAGAGCCTTCATGTTAGCGAAACCGGTGATACCGATGGGCAGCACGGCTGCCTCGGCACCGCCGCAAATCATCACGTCGGCATCGCCGAACTTCATGATGCGCCAAGCCTCACCGATGCAGTGGTTAGAGGTAGCGCAAGCGGTAGAGATGCTCATATTGGGGCCACCGAAGCCGTAGTCCATGCTCAACATGCCGGAGGCCATGTTGGTAATCATGTACGGAATGCAGAAAGGAGATACACGGCGCGGGCCGCTGGTCAGCATAGCCTCACAGTTGGTGCTGAGAATGCCCAAACCGCCGATACCGGAGCCAATCATCACGCCCACGCGGTTCTTGTCCACCTTCTCGGGGTCAAGCCCGGCGTCCTCCATAGCCATAACGGCGGCACCCATGGCCAGCTGCTCAAAGCGGTCGCAGCGGCGTACGGCCTTCGGGTCCTTCTTGAAATAGGGGGCGGGGTCATAATTCTTCACTTCGCCGGCGATATGAACGGGGAAGGGAGTAGTATCAATGCTCTCAATAGTGGTGATGCCGGAGCGGCCCTCTTTCATGGCAGCCCACGTCTCTGCGGCCGAATTGCCCAGAGGAGATACAGCACCCATACCGGTGATTACGATGCGACGGTCTTTCATGGCTTGTGTCCTCAGATTAACGGATAGTTGGAGTTAAGTCAAGAAAAATTCTCTTTTCCTCTGATTTTCCCGCTTTTTTTATTGGAATAACACTTTATTCAGAGTGGCTTGTTGCTTACGCGCGCATTTACGTCTTGCCATTGGGGGATATCTGCTGTATACTCCCACGCATGAAGCCACTCAATAAATTAGGTGAACAGAAGATGGAAGACGGCAGCATCTGGGAGTTGTGGGAGCGCGATGGTGAGTTGTCCCTGCAGCACGATGGCCTGCCCTGTGCCTCTTCCTTTACCCACGGTAGTGAGGAATCAATGGCCGAAATGGCCACCGCCCCCATTACCCGCGCCGCACAGCCGCAAATTATGATTGCCGGTGTAGGCTTGGGCTATGGTTTGGCCAAAGCCATGGACTGTTTGCGCCGCGAGAAAGCCCGATTCATCGTGGCAGAGCCCGTGGCCGCCGTGTTGGAGTGGAACCGCCTTTACAGCGAGAACGCCCCCTTGTGGGCCGACCCCCGTGTGCAGCCCGAGGTGGCACACGCTGCGGATTTGTGCCGCAAGCGCACGGGCTCACTGCATGCCATTTTGCTGCGCCACGTGCACGCCCGTTGCGAGCTGAGCATGGGTGATGCCCAAGCCTATTTCAATGCCCTCAAGGGTGGTAGCCTGCTGGCTATCACCGTGGCCCGCCGCGATAAGAGACTGGAGTCCACCCTCATGCGCGCCGGTTTTGAGGTAAGCTCTACTTTGGTGCCCGCTTCTTCCCGCGGTAAACAGCAGCGCATGCACAGCTTGGTGTTGGCACGCCGCGGGCGTTTCGTGCCCTTTGCCGAGCGTAATAAATAAAACAGCCTCTGCACATGAACTTGTTTCGCCACGGTAGAGCTTACAGCAGTTTGGATGACTTGGAGAAGCGCCGCACCAAGCGCTCTGAGGGTATACGCCGCATACTGAGCGTAACAGGCATTATCCTGCTGTGTTTTGTGGCTTTCATCGGCCTTACCGTGGCGCTGTTGCCCATGCTTGACCTGCGCGCGGCACGCCAAGAGCGAGACCACCGCCTGCAAGAGCTGCAAGCTACCTTGGCCGAGGAAAAACGCCAGCGCGATATGTGCACCGCCTTGGAGCGCGACCCTGAGTTCAACGAGGCCATGGCTCGCGACAAAGGCCTTGCCCGCCCCGGCGAAACGGTTATTCATATACCCGCCAAACCCACACCCGCTAAGCCGGCTGCTACTTCTCCTGCTTTGCGAGACTGATGCTCCCGTTCCCGGCAGAGAGGGGGTGGCCTCTCTGCATATAGGCATCTACCCTGCATCATTTATTGCCACGCCCGCAGTGTAACACAATTGTAACACTTTGTTTCTTGTTGTTCTGCATAAAATGTGTTATGTTAACAGCATAATCCCGAACAACACTTTACACTGCCATGAAATGCCTTTTAAGAACAATGTTGCTGAGTTTGCTTGCGCCTTTGGCGTGGGCGGGTGAGTTGGTATTGCCTACCGAGCATGAAACCTCCGTAACAGTCATGCGCTCCTCAGAGTCACGTATTGCCTGTATCGGGCATAAGATTGTTTTTGCGGAGCCTGTTGTAACGGATGATTACCGATACGGGTACGATGCGGTTTCGTCATCGGATTTGTTTGATATCACGGGTGATGGCCCTTTGCCGGAGGGTAAGTGGCATTCTGCAACGGTGCTGGAGCTGTACTTCCCTGCCGAGGTGACGCCCGGGGCGCGTTTTAAGCTGAGTTTTAAGCCGGGTAAGCGTCAATACCTGAGTGGGCACCCCATGCAGTGCGCTGATTTTGAGTTTGAAGCCCCGCCTTGTCTGTTGGATGTGGCACGAGATGCCGACCGCGCCTTGATGGCCGGCCGAGAGGCGGGAGAAGTGTTGCTGGAGTCGGCAAGCCATCTGTACCGAGTGGCAGATTTGGTGTCGATGGACACCCGCTTTGACTTTATCTTATACCGCACGGGTGAAACGGTGCCGGGGGTGGCTATGCCGGTGAGGGTGAAAGATTTGCGACCCAAAGCACTGCAAGAGAGATACCGAGATACCCCGCGCGAGCAGTTGGCAGCCCTTACACCGGAGACAATTGTGCCCGGTTTGTTGCTGGTGCAGCCACTGCGCCCTATTACGGAGTATTGGGAGTTGCGGGCGGTGGATGCCACAGGCAAGAGCTGCTTGGCGGCAGATGAGCCGATATACGGCCGCTTTGAGCCGGAGCTGCGCGCGGAGCTGCACGCCTCATTGGCTCAGTATCAAGGAAAAACCGTGGCGTGTTTGGGGCTGTTGTTCAATGCCCCCATTGCTCGGGAGGCGGTGCCGCAGCTGTTTCGGGATACGGAGTTCCGCTGCGGGGATGCCGTGGCTGAGCATGTAGAGGGTACGCTCTCTAAGAAATTACTGTTGAATGGCAAGGAGATTACCTTGTCTCTGCAAGAGGAGTCTCCTTACGCGGAGAATAGTGCAGAGAAACGCGTCTGCTTCCCCAACCACGGGGTAGACCGTTTGGTGGTGAGGGTAGAGGGCGAGGCTGACTTGCCGCTGCCGGTGACCGCCACGGTGCCGGCAGGTACGCGTGCCTTGCTCGGCTTGCGCATGCCACAGGCGCAGACCTGCTCTACTGTGTTGCAGGTGTTAGCCCCCGCATTGCCGGTGCAGGATAGCGCCATCACCGTGCCGTTACATGGTAAACACCGCTTGGATTTGCAGTGCTTGGGTTGCCGACGGGTGCGTGCCAAGTTAGCTTATTTGCCGCAGCCTGAGCTCAGGAAGATGCTGCTTGAGGATAAAGAATCCCGCCAAGAGGTGACGGAGACGTGGTTGAAAGTGCTGAAAAATGATTTCGGCCCCGAGCTGGTGTATACCGTGCAGTCCGATGGCCTGAACCCGTCCCCGCTCCGTATGGATTTGGATGCTTTGTCTGCCGAGCCGTTGAAAGCCGGTTCTTATATCTTGCATTTGCGTGCAGAACATGATGCCCCGCCCGCAGAGGGAGAAGAATATCTCGTGATTCCGTACACGGATGAGGTGGTGCTGTATCTGACGGTTACGGATATGGAGGTGCTGACGGCTGGTGACAAGTTGCTGGCTTACCGCTTGTCGGATGCCGCCCCGCTCCCGCAGGCTGAGGTACAGATTGAATGCTGCGACAGTTATTTTGCTGAAAAAGATGAATGGGAAAAGCTCTTGAATACCACCTTGCACCAAGGGGTTTTGAAATTGCCCCGCGATATCGGAGACACGTATATAAGCCGTGTTCTGGTATCATGCGGGGATGACGTGTCGGAAACACTATATCCGCGGCAGTGTATTCATTATCAAAAGTATGAGCCTGAGCCACCCACGCATATCCGCCTGCTGACGGATCGCTTCTTCTATAAACCCGGGGAAACGGTACACCTGTTCGGGACGGTGCGCAAGGTGAATGAGCAGGGGGCTTTGCACCTTGCGGAGTTTGAACAGGCTACCGTGCGTTTGATTCTCGATTCTAAGGTGCTGGTAGAGCAAGAGGTGCAACTGAATGCCCATGGCGCGTTCTCTGCGGATATTGTTTTGCCGGCGGATGCCGTGGATGAAATGAGTGTACGGGTTACGTTGCCTGATGGTTCCGTTAAATCTGAGATGGTAGTGGTACAGGCACTGGAGCGAGACTCCTTTGCCCTGCGCTGCCGCACCGAGATGAAGCCCGTCAACCCGGATAAGTTGACGGTGTGGGTTGATGCTCAGGATTACAACGGCTCCCCCGTTGCCGGTACGGCAGAAATAAGTGTCAGCATTGATGGCGATGTGAGCAGGGAAATGTCTGCCACGGTAGAGTTGGATGCCTCGGGTAAAGCCTGTTGCCCGTTCAGCCTTACGGATTTACCGCAGTTGGCAGAGGAGGCCTGCCGTTACGCGGAGGTAATGGTCAGGGTGACGAATCAACGGCAAGAGGTGGAGGAGTATGTGAGCGAGGTTTTCTTTTATAGTGCCGAGCATCAGGTATCAATAAAAGATAACCGCTTGTTCTGCCGAATCAGCGGTACGGAGCAGGCCGTTCCCTATGAGCAGCAGGTACAGGTGCGGGTGGATGCCTGCTGCAAGGTGAAAGAAATGCTCCCCTCCGGTATTCTTTATCCGGCTGATAAAGAATTATCAGTGAAAGAATTTACGGTAACGGTTCCTGCTGATTCTCAGGATGGTATACCCTTTGATGTTGCGGAGGTGGAAAAAGAAATTCTGCAAGACCACCCCGAGCTTAGGGACGGTGATTGCTCTTTCTCTTATACTCTGCGCGCTACGGGGGCAGACGGTTGCACCGCTCAATGGAAAGTAAAGCATTTCCGGCAGAGTGATGTTGAAAAAGAGGCGCAAAACAAGCTTGCGGCCTCGGTGCAGGATGGGGCTGTACAATTGCAGTTGCCTGAGGGGGTAGAGGGTAAGCTGCTGGTTGTATTGGAAACACCTGTCGGGCTGCGCATGGTGGCGGCAGAGCACGCTGCCGGTCAGGCCGCGGTGTGCGTGCCGCTGTTGCCTCAGGAATATGGTCAGCATTTGGGTGTGGCAGTGATACACATGGCTTTGAGCGTTCAGGGGGTCTATGAGCCGCAGCAGTGGTTGGAAACAGAATTGATGGTGCCGCCTGCAGAAGATAAATTGCAGGTGCAGCTCGATTTACCGCAGCAAGCCGTTTTGCCGGGGCAGGCAGTAGAACTCAGCGGCTGTGTGACCACGGCAGGCGGGGAGCCCGCCGCCCATGCCTTGGTGTGCTTGTTTGCTGTAGATAAAGGCCTGAAAGTGCTTGACCGTGAACCTCCTTTCAGTTTTACGCTTTTCAATATCGCCCATGCCTACGGTGATTTCATGTTGGCCCGTAAGCATTTTGAGCGCAGTAATTATTATGACTCGACCCGCCGGTATCAACTGATGCACATGCTCGCCGGGCCGCAGGAATATCTGATTCACCGGCTTACCCCTCGGCGTTGGGTACAGTGGGATGAAGAGGGTGAGTTCTCATCGCGCGGTTACTCCCTGTATGACATGCACTACGGGCGTTTAACGCTGCTGGAGCCGCAGCAACTTTGGTTGCATTTTAAAGATACGTGGGATGATGATTCCTTCTGGGGCAGCGGTGGTGATGGTATGGGGCGGAACGCCTATGCTTTGGGGGATGGTTTGGGTGCTGTGGATTGTGCGTGGGAGATAGACGAGGAAGGGGATTTCCCGCGGGTGCGCCGGGATTTCACGGCCACACCCATTTGGCTGCCGGCGGTGTATACGGATGCGCAAGGGCGTTTCAGCGTGCAGTGTGCTGTGGCAGATACTCTTACCACCTACAAGGTATATGCCGTAGCTCTGAGTGCCGATGGCTGCGGCAGTGGCTCGGTAGAGGGGGAGTTCATGGTCAATCAGCCTGTTATGATAACGGCGGGGGTGCCTTTCTTCATGAGCGTGGGTGATACCCTGCGCCTGCCGCTTACCGTTACCAATAATACGGATACTGCCGCCACATGGTCAGTATCTCTGCAAGGTGCTGCCACACCGCAATCTGCAACCCTGCAACCGCATGAGTCCCGCACGCTGTATTTTGAGGTAACGGCCACCGCAGCGGGAGAACAAACCCTGCTGTGGCGGGCGGAGAATGAGGCCGGCGGCGATGCGCTGGAGGAGCGCGTGACGGTGCGTTTCCCCGCGCCGGAGCTGCGCGAGATTCGCTACATGAGCTTGCAGGCGGGGGATGCTCCGCTGAACCCGGCCACCCTGTTTGCGGATAATATGCAGGGCGCCGAGATAACGCTTGAGGCATCTGCCCACCCCTTGTCCAACCTGAGTGGCGTGGTAGATTTTGCGTTGAAATATCCGCACGGTTGCACGGAGCAGAAGAGCTCGGTGCTGATGCCGTGGCTGTTGCATGATGCGCTGGCTCCGCTGTGCCCGGCATTGGAGCAGAAAGATGCCGCCGAGGTGCGCCGTACGGTGCAGTGCTGTGTGGAGGAGCTGCTGGAGCGCCAATCGGCAGATGGCGGGCTGGGGTATTGGCACGGTGCAGATTCCTCTTGCCTGTGGGCATCTGCCCATGCTGCCATGGTGCTGGCTATTGCGCAGGAGCGCGGTTTTGACGTGCCGCAGGAGGCTTGGGCAGATTTGTGTAACTATCTGCGCATGCAGTCTCAATCAATCAGTTATGAAAATCTCACGCCCTTTACGCTGTACGCCATGGGCTATGCGCTGGGGGATGACGCCGTGGTGCAGCATGCGCTGAACCGTGCGCAGCACATGCGCAAGCACGAGTACGCGGATGATGCGTGGATGCTCCGCCCCGTGGCACTGAGCGCCATGCACATGCTGCACGCTTTGCGTGGGGACACCCCCCATGCTGCCGCGCAGCCGTGGTTGCAAATGCTGAACCACCACGGTGCTTATCTCTCCTCTTGGGATGCCGGCTGGGCATTTGTGGCGCTTCATGAGTATTTGCGTACCCTACCGCAGCAGGATTATACCGCCACGGTGCGCCTCAGCGATGGCAGTACCCTGCAACTCGGGCACCGCAGCATGGAGCTGCCTGCCGAGGCTTTGCAATGTGTGCAGGGCTGTGCCTATCTGACCGTGCGTGCCTGTGCCGTGCCCGCACAACTGCAAGTTGCTGCTGTGGCAGATAAAGGGATTCACTTGCAACGCACGTACGAGAAACTGGCGGCAGACGGTACATGGGTGCCGACTACCCATTTTAAAGCCGGCGATGAGGTGCGCGTGACCGTGCAATGCGTGGTGTTGCACCATGGTGCTCAGTACTTGGTGATAGAGGACTACTTGCCCTCATGCTTTAAGCCATATACCCGTGCCGATGGCTCATGGAGCTCTGCCGACTTCTCGGGCGAGCGCATGCGTATTTACTGTGATACCCCTGGTAATGATGTTATCACGCTGCAATACCATGCGCGTGCCGTGTACAGTGGCTCTGCCACGGCCCCGCCCGCCTCTGCCCAGCTGCTGTATGAGCCCCAGGTGTATGGGTTATCAGAAAAGACAAAAGTCTAACGGCTAAAGGAAAGGATTTCTGAGATTCAGAAATCCTTTTTTTTA